>JAFAMK010000152.1 GCA_019233415.1 Vulcanimicrobiota bacterium | reverse complement strand
CCGAACGTGATCCTGTGCGAGCGCGGGATTCGCACCTTCGAGACCGCGACGCGCAACACGCTCGACCTCTCGGCGGTCCCGGTGCTGCGCGAGCGCACGCACCTGCCGGTGATGGTCGATCCGTCGCACGGCGTCGGGGTGCGGCGCTGGATCGCGCCGCTCTGCCGCGCCGCGAAGGCGGTCGGTGCCCACGGCCTCCTGATCGAAGTCCACCCGAACCCGAGCGAGGCGAAGAGCGACGCCGACCAGGCCCTGACCTTCGGCGACTTCGCGCAGATCATGGACGAGCTGGCGCGCATCCCGTCGGTCTACACGGCGGTCTAGCGTCAGCTCGTCCGTCTCGGCGCTAGCCCTTCCCTTTCCAGAGGCCGAAGGTCGCGCCGGTCGGGTCGGCGACGATGCTGAACGTCCCCGGCGCCATTGTCGTCACGGGGACGACGACGCGGCCGCCGAGGTCGACCGCCTTCTTCGTCGATGCCTCGACGTCGTCGACGGAGACGTACGGCAGCCAGGCGGACGGGACGGGGTTCTGCATCATGCCGCCGCCGACGCCACCCTCCCCCACGCTGATCGTCGTGTAGGTGAAGTCGCCCATCGGGACGTCCTGAAGCTCCCAGTCGAACAGCTCGTCGTAGAACGTGCGCGCCTTCGCGACCTCGGCCGTGTGCAGCTCGATATGGACGAACGGATTTGCCACGAGAGTATCCTTTCGCGTCTGAGGGTGCGAGTTTTGTTGCGTAGTCGCTCGGAATGAAGAAAGAATGAAAGGGTACGTTCTATGCTACCTCACAGCATTCTCATGACAGAGAGCGCGTTTCACCTCCAGACGCCCCACGGCGGCTCGCTTTCCTGGAGAATGTACTCATGCGGAACCTTTCGATCGTCCGAGCGCTGGCCGCGGCCGCGCTGATCGCGGTCCCGTCGATCGCCCTCGCGGCGCCCGACCAAAACACCTATCCCAACAACTACGGCTGCCCGCCGGGCCAATGGAACAACAACGGCGTCTGCGTGAACCGCAGCAACGGCCAGTGGAACAACGGCCGCTGGCAAAACCACGACGATCGCGATCATCACGACCGCGACGACCGCAATCGTCCGAACAACTACAACAACAACTACCCATACAACAACAACTACAACAACGGGTACAACAACGGCTACGGGCGCGGCGGCAACGACAACTACGGCCGCGGCAACTACGGCTACAGCGGCACGCTGAACGGGACCGTCTCGTCGTTCTCGCCGTACAACCTGTACCTGAACAACGGCCTGCACGTCGAATTGCACGACGGGACCGTCATCAACCCGACCGGGACCAACCTCAATCCCGGGATGCGCGTGCGCGTCATCGGCAACCGCAACGGCGACGGCTCGTTCAACGCGAACGAGATCGACGTGATCGGGAACGGCTACCGCTACTGACGCGCAGCCCGACGGTCACGAACGGGTGGAAGTGGACTCAGCTCCGCAGCGGTCGCGCCTAGCGCGGCCGCTTGCGGCGCGAGCGTGCCGTACTGCGCGGCGTAGTAGGTGTCGCGCAAATGACCGAGCTTCTGATCGGTCGTGATCCGCTCGCCGTCGCCGCGGTAGACGACGACGTCGCGGAACGAGACGACGTACGGCGCGAGCCGCACGCGCCGCCAGTCGGAGACGTGCCACCCGTTCGGCGCCATGACGGGGTACTCGTACGGCGGCAGCGGATGATCCCCGGCGCCGAACGGGACGAACGAGACGCGGAAGCCCTCGCGCTGGAAGATTTGCTCCTGGAGCTCGGCCAGGGTGAGGGCGTGGTGCCGGCCCGACACGCCCCGATTGTACCCCGCGCTCGCGGTCAGGTCCAGGTCTTGGGCGTGTAGTTCTGGCGTTCGGCCGGCTTTTGCGCCGCCATCGCGGCCGTCGCGGCCTTTGCCCACGGCGAGTCGCACGTGCCGTCCGATTCGCCGGCCGGGACGGTCCCGACGATCTCGTACATGAACTGCGATCGCTCGAACGCCTTCGCGCCGACGGTCGCGCCGGCGTAGACGTCCTGCGCGCACTGGTGGTCGCACGCGTGGTACGTGCTGCGCGACTCCTTCGCCCCGTCGAAGACGTAGTTCTCGAACGCCGCCATCAGCTTGTCGGCTTTCGTCGTCCCCGCGCTCGTGATGCGGTCGATCAGCGACTTCGCCGACATGTAGCCGAGGTAGTGGCGGCCGCCGATCGGGCCGCTGATCGCGCGCTTCAGCCGCGCCGCGAGCTTCTGCGCGCCCGGCGCGTTCGGCGACCATAGCACCGGGAAGGTCGCGCCGACGACGGCGTCGAGCGGCAGCGCCTTGTAGTAGATGTCTTCCATCGAGATGCCGGTCAGCTTCATCCTCTTGTTGAGGCCGAACGACGCCCACTGCTTCGCGGTGTTCGCCGCATCGAGGCCGCTGTTGCACAGCACGAGCACGTCGGCGTCGCTGTTGCGCACTTTGGTCAGCACCGACGAGAAGTCGCTCGTCCCGAGCGGAACGATGTCGTGGCCGACCTCGCTGCCGCCGGCGCGCGTGAGCGCGTCGGACATCTGCGCGTACGCGTCCTTGCCCAGCGCGTAGTCGGCCTGGATGAAATACCACTTCTTCCCGAGCGCGAGCGCACGCCGGATCACCGGACCCAGCAGCATGCGCACGTTGGGCCCGAAGCGGTACGTCAGCTTCGTCGCCTTGGCGCCGGTGATCGAGGAGTCTTGCGGACCGAGCAGCAGATTGAAGGTCCCCGTTTCGAGCGCGAGCGGCCCCAGCGCGAGCCCGCTCGCCGACGACGTTCCGCCGTACAGCACGTCGACGTTCTCCTGGCTGATCAAACGCCGGCCTTCGATCACCGCCTGCGCCGGCTTCGAGGTGTCGTCGCCGTAGGCGAACTCGAACTTCACGCGACCGGCCTTATTCGCGTCGTCGAGCGCGAGCTGCGCGCCGAGCTTGTGCACGGCGCCGAGGTCGGAGAAAATGCCGCTGAACGAGTCGAGGTAGCCGATCTTCACCGTCGCGGCCGGGCCGGCGGCCAGCGTGAAGCGCGGAGCGGCGAGTGCCGCCGCCGCGGCGCCGCCGGCGGTCAGAAAGGTCGTTCGCTTCATGGTCATCCCTCGCTAAGGCGGGCCAGCACGCGGTCCACGACCGCGCCCGCGTCGCCGGTATAGCGCGCGGGGTCGAGGAGCCGTTCGAGGTCGGCGCGGTCAAACCGCTCGGCGATCTCCGGCATGTCGGCCAGGACGTCGGTGAACGGGCGGTTCGAGGCGAGTGCCGTCGACGCGGCAGCCTCGACGAGCGCGTGCGCGCGCTCGTGGCCGAGCGTCTCGGCGAGCGCGGCGGAGACGGCTTCGGAGACGATCAGGCCGCCGGTCAGGTCGAGGTTGCGGCGCATCCGCGCGACGTCGACCGTCATTCCGCGCGCGAGTGCGAGCGCATGCGCGCACGCCGCCGACGCGAGCACGAAGAGCTGCGGCAGCGCGAGCGGTTCGGTCTGCCACGGGCCCGTCGAACGCTGGTGGTCGCCGGCCATCGCGCCGAGCAGCAGCGGGACGAGCGCGTCGATTCCGCGCGTTGCCGCGAGGATGTATTCGCTCGCGATCGGGTTGCGCTTCTGCGGCATCGTGCTCGAGCCGCCGCGGCCGGGCGCGTGCGGCTCGAAGACTTCCCCGACCTCGGTCTGCATCAAGAGGACGACGTCGGTCGCGAACTTCGCCAGGCTTCCGCACAGCAGCGCGACCGCGCAGGCGGCCTCGGCGAACGCGCTGCGGTCGGCGTGCCACGGCGCGTCGGGGAGCCGCAGTCCCAGCTCGTCGGCGAGCGCTGCGGCGACGTCACGGCCGCGCGCGCCGAGCGCGGCGAGCGTCCCGACCGCGCCCCCGAACTGCACGATCCGCACCCGCTCGCGCGCCGTGCGCAGCCGTTCGACGTGGTCGGGGAGCGGCGCGAGCCAGAGCGCGCAGACGTAGCCGAACGTCACGGGAAGCGCGTGCTGCAGGTGCGTGCGACCGGCCATGACGTCGTCGCGGTGCTGGCGCGCACGCGCGGCGAGCACGTCGATCGTGTCGCGCACGTCGGTTTCGAGCAGCGCGAGCGCCTCGCGCGCTTGCAGCACGGTCGCGGTGTCGAGAATGTCCTGCGTCGTGGCGCCCCAGTGCACGTAGCGCCCGGCATCGGGGCCGGCGTGCTGCGCGAGCTGCTTCGTCAGCGGGACGACGGGGTAGCCGACGACGTTCGCGCGCGCGGCGATCGCGTCGAGGTCGAACCGATCCGCGTCGGCCGCGGCGCTGATCGCATCCGCTGCCGTTTGCGGGATGACGCCGACACGCGCCTCGGCGCGCGCGAGTGCCGCCTCGACCGCGAGCATGGCCGCGACCGAACGCCGCGCCGACCAGACCGCGCGCATCGCCGCGGTCCCGTAGAGTTCGCCGAAAATCTCGCCGCCGGTCACGCGTCCCGCCGCGTCAGATCGCGAGGAACGCGGTTTCGCCCGCGCCTTGCAGAACGACGTCGAACGTGTAGACGGGGATCCCGCCGGCGTGCTCGGTGCGCGGTGCGATCAGCGTCGCGCGCACGGCGGCGTCTTCGATCGACGCCAGCAGCGGATCGCGCACGTTCTCCTCGGCGTGGTCGCCGAAGTAGATGCGCGTGACGAGCCGCTTGAGCAAACCGCGCGCGAAGATCGTCAGGTTCGCATGCGGCGCCTGCACGGCGCCGTTCGCGCCCGGCACCGGGCCAGGCACGATCGTGCGGAACCAGAAGCGTCCGTCGTGGTCGGTGCAGGCGCGCCCGAAGCCGCGGAAACGCCCGTCGGCGTGAGTGTAGCTGCCGTTCGCGTCGGCTTGCCAGAGTTCGAGCAGCGCGTCGGGGACCGGCGTGCGGTCGCCGTCGTACACGGTCCCCTCGATGCGCACCCCTTCGCCGGCGACGCCTTCGCGGGTGAGATCGCTCCATGCCGGCCGTTCGAGCGCGGCGCGGAAAAACGGACCGATCGTCTGCGAGCTGGTCGGAATCGCCATCGTCAGCTCTCCACCGGCGTCGCGCCGCGCCCGCGCAGGATGACGTCCCAGCGGTAGCCGAGCGCGTACTCCGCCTCGCTCAGCTGCGGGTCGTACGCGGAAATGAGCCGGTTGCGCGCGGCGGCGTCGGGGATGCTGTGAAAGACCGGATCGGTTTCGAGCAGCGGATCGCCCGGGAAGTACATCTGCGTGATCATCCGCGTCGCAAAGCTCGGGCCGAAGACCGAGAAGTGAATGTGCGCCGGGCGCCACGCGTTGTACGTGTTGCGCCACGGGTACGCACCCGGGCGAATCGTGAGGAAGCGCCAGCGGCCTTCGTCGTCCGTAACGGCTTGGCCGGCGCCGATGAAGTTCGGGTCGAGCGGCGCGTCGTGCTGGTCGCCGTCGTGGTGGTAGCGGCCCGCCGCGTTCGCCTGCCACACCTCGACCAGCGTCCCGCGCACGGGACGGCCGTCCTCGTCGAGGACGCGGCCCGCGACGATGATCCGCTGGCCCTGCGCCTCGCGCCCGTCGACGCGCGAGAGATCGGTCGCATTCGGGCCATACCACGGCGACGCGAACGTCGGCCCCGTCACCTCGGAGAGCGTCTGCGGCGCCTCGATCAGCGCGCGCTTCGGGTGGCGCTTGATCGTGCTCGTGTAGGCCGGAAAATCGTACGGCGGCTGCGTGCCGTCGGTCATCGCTCGTTCTCCTCGTCGAGTTCGCGGTAGACGTCGGACGCGGCGGCGAACGCGGAGTTCGCGGCCGGCACGCCGCCGTAGATCGCCACCATCAGCAACACTTCTTTCACTTGGTCGCGCGTGACGCCGGTATTGCGCGTCGCGCGAATGTGGAGCCGCAGCTCTTCGTGGCGGCCGAGCGCAGCCATCATCGCGATCGTCAGCAGGCTGCGCGTCGCGCGGTCGAGCCCGGGCCGGCTCCAGACCTCGCCCCATGCGTAGCGCGTGATCAGCTCCTGGAAGTCGCGGGTGAACTCGGTCGCGTTCGCGGTCGCACGCGCGACGTGCTCTTCGCCGAGGACGCTGCGGCGCACGAGCATCCCGCGCTCGTAGCGCTCGTCGCTCACCGCTCGTCCTCCAGAAAACGCAGCAGCATCGCGTTGGTCGCGGCGGGTTGTTCGACGCACAACAGGTGCGAGGCGCCGGTGATGAGCGCGAACTCGGCGTTCGGGATCGCGTCGCGCAGCGCCGTGCCAACGTCCGGCGGCGCGGTCGGATCGCCCTCGCCGGTGAGCACCAGCGCCGGGCACGTGATCCGCGCATCGTCGGCGCGCAGGTCGGCGTCGCGCACGGCGTGACAGCCCGCGACGTAGCCCGCTCGAGGCGTGGACAACAGCATCGCGGAGAAGCCCCGCACGAGTTCCGGCCGCTCGGCGCGCGTGCGCGCGGTGAACCAGCGGCCCATCGTCGCCTCGACGATCGCGCCGATCCCCTCGCGCTCGACCGTCGCGATCCGCTCGTTCCAGCTCGCCACGGTCCCAATTCGGCTGCCGGTCGCGCACAGCACCACGCGCTCGACGCGCCGCGGGTACGCCGCAGCGAGCCGCTGCGTGACGAGCCCGCCGATCGAGAGCCCGACGACGCTTGCGCGCGCGATCCGCAACGCATCGAGCAGCGCGACGGCGTCGTCGGCGAGCTCTTCCACGCGCGTTTCGGTGGGGAGCGGGCCGTTCGCGGTCGTCGTCAGACCGTGGCCGCGCATGTCGTAGCGCAGGACGCGGCGCGACGCGGCGAGCGGTTCGATCTGCTCGTCCCAGAGGTGGACGTTCGTCCCCAGCGAGTTCGCGAGCAGGACGACCGGCGCGTCCGGCGGTCCGTCGAACGCGAAGTGGACGACGAGGTCGCGCGCGCGCACGAACGGCAATCAGTCCTCCCCCAGCCAGTGGTCGGCGGCGTTGCGCACGTGTCCGCGCGCGAGCCGTTCGGCGGCCTCGGCATCACCGGAACGAATCGCCGCGAGGATCGCGGCGTGCTCGTTCGCCGAACGCGTCAGCCGCGGGCCTTGGTTCTGCATCCGCATGTAGACGACTTCCGACGACATCCGCACCAGCGGCACGAACTGCCGCAGCCGGCCGTGCGCGGTCGCCTCGACGATCTTCGCGTGGAAGTCGGCGTTCGCGACGAGGTAGCGGTGCTTGTCGCGCGCGGCGAGCGTGCGCATCTCCTTCGCCAGCGTCGTCAACTCGCGGTCGATCTCGGTCGGCAGGCCACGCTCGGCTAGGCGACGCGCGGCGAGCCCGTCGACCATCTCGCGCACGTCCATGATCTCGCGCGCGTCGCGCGCGTCGAGCGCGACGACCGACGCGGCACCGCTCGGCGCGATCACGACGAACCCTTCGCTTTCGAGCGCGAGCAGCGCCTCGCGCAGCGGCGTGCGGCTGACTTCCAGTTGGCGGGCGAGGTGCTCTTGGCGCAGGATCGTCCCCGGCGCGAGCTTTCCTTCGAGGATCAGCCGGCGCAGCTGATCGACGATGTTCTCCTTCATCCGCGGGACGCGCGGCGGCGCGACCGGCGTGACGTCGGCGAGCGCGGCGACCGCGCGCCTCATCGCGGCGCCTCCGCGAGCAGCGGGAGCACCTCGGCCTTGAGCATCTCCTTGGCGACGCGCATCGTCGGCGTCAGCGGGAACGTCTCGCGGAAGACGACATGCAGCGGAACCTTGTACGGCGCGAGCCGCTCGCGGCACCACGCGCGCAGCGCTTCTTCGTCGACCGTCCCGCCGGGCGTGCGAATCACGCACGCGACGACGTCCTCTTCCGAGAGCGCCGACGGCACGCCGATCACCGCGGCCTCGTGCACCTGCGGGTGCAGCACCAGCACGTCTTCGACCTCGCGCGGCGCGATGTTCTCGCCGCGCCGGCGAATCATCTCCTTGTAGCGCCCGACCAGCGTCACGTCGCCGTCCTCATCGACGAAGCCTGCGTCGCCGGTGCGCAACCAGCCGTCGTCGAGCGTGCGCGCGGTGATCTCCGGTGCGTTCCAATAACCGGGCGTCACTGCGGCGTTGCGGAACTGCAGCTCGCCGGACTCGCCGCGCGCCGCGAGCGCGCCGTCCTGCGCGACGATCCGCAGGTCGTTCGGGACGAGGCC
>JAFAMK010000435.1 GCA_019233415.1 Vulcanimicrobiota bacterium | reverse complement strand
TGCGAGGTGACGTGCGAGACTTTGACCAGCACCGTGCCCAGCAGCCACTCGAGCGAGGCGAACGCGACGATGACGATCGCCGAGAGCGACGCGAAGACTAGCGCGCGGTTGACGACGAACCCGATGTCGATGACGCGGTGGCGCACGATCGCATAGCCGAGCCCGAACGGGATTGCGAGCAGCGTCAGCGCGAGGTACTGGAACCAGTCGGCGAACGGCAGGCGCGTCGCGACCAGGATCAGGATGACGAACGGACCGCTGAACCCGATCGCGAGCGAGGACGAGACCCAACTGACGCGCCGCTTGTCGGCGCCGGTCGCGGTGCGGTTCGCGATCGTGAACGCGGCGCCGATCGCGCCGAAGTACGCGAACGCGATCGCGACGCCCAGCGCCGCCAGCCACGCGGGCGCCGGGATCAGCAGGACGATCGGTAGCAGCACCGAGGCGAACGCGGACAGCAGCGACACGGCGAGCAACCATGGGTTCGCGCGCTCGACGAACCGGCGGATCCCGCCGGCGCTCGGCTGTGGGAACGTCGCGGCGAGCGCGAGCGTCGCGTACCCGGTGTAGATTTGCGCGAACGGCTGGACGACCAGGAACAGAATCGCGGTGAGCCAGAGCGGTGACCACGCGCCGTTCGACTCGATCAGCGCGGCGATCGCGAGGAAGAGCCCGACGAGCGTGCGCGCGAGGCGATCGGAAGGCCGGCGCACCGCGACGACGATCGCAACCGCGAGCAGCGCGAACCGCACCAGCTCCAGGCACCAGAACGCGATCCCGGGCACCTCCGCCGTCGGGCGGATCGTGACGGTCGCCCGAACCGGTGCACCCTGCGCGGTCGTGCCGACGAACGTGAAGCGCTCGCCGACGCGCTCGCGCAGCCAGCGCACCCGGTTCACGAACGACATGTCCTCGAGGTGGATGCGGTCGCCCGGGTGCAGCACCCCTTCGATCGCGCTCGGCGTCTCGACCCGCGTGACGACGACCGTCCCCGGCATCGCCCGGTCGCGTTCGGCCGTGAACGACTGATCGCCGACGGCGACGACCGCGGCGACGCAGTCGAGCACGACGACCAGCAGCAGCAGGACGCCCGCCACGACCGCGCCGAGTCGCCACAGCGGCGGCTTCACCGCGCTCCCTTCGCCCACAGGCGCGGAGGACGCCTGTACGCCGGATTCTGTCCAAGCTTCCGAAGAAGCCGTGGCCGTCATCTCTCTGGGGCCGGCCTCACGACCGACCTCGGTGCGACATTGCTCGTTCCGCCGGGCCGGCGGTTCGACGAACCCAGTCATCCTGGGCTTGTCGAAGGGCGAGCGGTCTTGCTCCAGGTGGGGTTTACCCGCGCCCGTGTCTCCGCGGAACGCCGTGCGCTCTTACCGCACGATTTCACCCTTACCGTGATCTCGTCAGGCTGAGCCTTTGTCAGGCTGAGCTTGTCGAAGCCCCCGGCGGTATGTTTCTGTGGCACTTTCCTTCGAGTTGCCCCGACAGGACGTTATCCTGCACCTTGCCCGATGGAGCCCGGACGTTCCTCGACGCTTGCGCGCCGCGACGGCCCGGCGTCCTCCGCGACGCGCATCGTACACGAAAGGCGGTCCGCACCGCAAGCGCTCTTCCTCGGCGAACCGTTCGCAGGTACATGCGACGGTGAACTGGTGGAGGATAGGAGACTCGAACTCCTGACCCCCTGCATGCCATGCAGGTGCTCTACCAACTGAGCTAATCCCCCGGGCCGACCGACGACGATTCCGGTCGCCGCGGACTGCCTCCTCCCGGGCTGTGTCGGGTGGCACGAACTGCCGACATTCCCTAGCTCCCCTTGACAGATCGCCCAAGTGAATAGTAAGGTTCCGGGACGGCCGTTGGTAACCACAATTCACTACGGCCCTACCGGTAGTGGCTTCTCTTACGGGGGTGAGACATGAAGCGTAAATCCATCGTGTCGCTTTCGGCGGCACTCCCGATCGCGGCACTCGCGGTCGGTACCACGCTGGCGCATCCGCCCAGCGCATCGGCGACGACCCTCCCGGCGACGCCCGCAAAGGCCGTGCAGAACGTTGCGGCCGAGGCGAGCTACGTGATCATCATCGTCACGGGCGAGCAGCAGGCAACGGCGGGGATCACCTCGGCGGATCACGCCGCGGCGGCCAAGTCGCTCGACACCTAGTTCTCGGTGAACTCGCGTGCACGGGGAGCTCACCGTGCGCGCAGTTCGTCCCTGGTCATTCGCTGAGGTGTGTCAATGACAACTGAGCGCATTGCGCTCGCCGCGTTTGCATTTGTGTGCGCGCTCGGCTGCGCGTTTCACGCGGCGATGTCGGTCCTGTTCGTGCTGCCGCCGAACCCGGTCGGCGAATCGGTTCGGCCGCTCGTGCTTGCGTACACGCACCCGCTCTTCGAGCAGTACTGGAACGTCTTCGCGCCGACGCCGATCGAGGCCGACCTCACGGTCTACGTGCGGGCGAAGCGCGTCGGCGCGCCGGACAGCGCGGCGACCGGCTGGGTCGACATCTCGTCGCCGCTGATCGCCGAAGTGCGCAAGAACAAGCTCTCGCTCTACTCGACGCTCAAAGTCGCGCAGATGACCCTCGCCGTCGCCGCGAAGAACGACAAAGTCCTCGGGCACCGCGTCCTCAAACCGGCCGAGGCGGCGGCGATGCGCGATCCGCGCCATCGCCCGGTGATCCTCGAAGCGCTGAAACGGTTCGCGCTCGTCATCGGCGCCGATGCGCTCGCCGCGCGCGGCCGGCCGGACGAAGTGCAGCTCGCGCTCGCCGACCACCGCTTCCCGCGCTTCACGCACCGCTTCGAGCGCGACGACAAGCACAAGGACGACACCGTGCTCCTCTATCCGTGGCTGCCGTCGAACGAGGTGACGCAATGACCGCCGGGACCGCGCTCGACCGCGCGCTGCTCGCGTTCGCGGTTCCGCGCCGCAAGATCGGTCTCGGGATCGTGCGGACCGGGCTCGCGGCGGTGATCGCCGGCCTCTACGTGCAGAACATCCCGTGGCACGCGCTGCTGTGGGGGCCGAACGGGATGATCCCGATGAAGCTCTACGGCCAAACGATGCTCGCATCGCACGGCGCGAACCTGTATTACCTGAGCGCGCAGACGTGGTGGTTCGAGCTGGTTTTCTGGACCGGGCTCACGGTCACGCTCGCCTACGCGGTGGGCGTCCTTCCGGTACTCACCGGCCCGCTCTGCTTCGCGTTCACCTGGTCGCTGCTCACGCGCAACAACTTCGTGCAGGACGCCGGCTGGAACTTGACGCGCATCCTGCTGATCTACCTGTTCTTCGCCGACACGTCGGCGTTCGCGCTCGCCTCGGGCCGGATCGAAGCGCTGGCGAAGCGCGTGCCGGTGCTGTTGAAGCAGATGCGCGGCGTGCTGCACAACTCCGCGCTCGGGCTGATCCTGTTCCAGCTGTGCCTGCTGTACGCGACCTCCGTGTTCTACAAGGTCACCGGGCACAAGTGGCAGGACGGCACGGCGCTCTACTACGTGCTGCGCAGCAACCAGTTCGATCTCTCCGCGCTCGGCGGCTTGATCTGGTCGAGTGCGTTTCTCGTCGCGGCGGGGACGTACGGGACGCTGCTGTTCCAGGCCGCGTATCCGTTCTGGATTTGGCAGAAGCCGTTCCGCTACGTGGTCGCCGCCGGCGCGGTGTTCTTTCACCTGAGCATCCTGTGGACGATGGCGCTGCCGTTCTTCTCGGCGATCATGATCGTCTCGGAAGCGGTGCTGTTCACCGACGACGAGTACCGCCGCGCGTGGGCGTGGCTGCGCGCGCGGCTTCCGGTGCAGACCGCGCTGCCGGCCGACGAGCCGGTCGCGGCCACCATCGCGAGCGGAGGCTAACGTGCGCTGCCTGCTGCTGGCGATGCCCTGGCACTCGATCAACACGCCCTCGCTCGCGCTCGGCATCCTCAAGTCGGCCGCGCGCGCGGCGTGCCCCGAAGTCGAAGTCGAGGACCGCTACGCGTCGCTGAGCTGGGCCGAGCGGATCATGCGCGGCGGCCGGCCCGCCGCCGACTACGAGGTACTCGCCGGAACGGTCTTCATGGGGATCGGCGAGTGGATCTTCGCGTCGGCGCTGCACGGCGTCCCCGAGTGGAACACCGACGCGATGTACGACGTCAGCCGCAAGTTCGGCGGGCACGACCGCGAGACCGTCGTCGCGCTGCACCGCGACGCGCCGGCATGGATCGACGAGCAGGCCGACGCGATCGTCGCCGAGGGCTGGGACGTCGTCGGCTTCACCTCGACCTTCATGCAGAACGTGCCGTCGCTCGCGCTCGCGCGCGCGCTCAAGGCGCGTGACCCGCGGATCGTCACCGTGATGGGCGGCTGCAACCTCGACGGCCCGCAGGGCGCGGCGATCCACCGGGCGTTCCCGCAGATCGACTACGTCGTGCGCGGCGAGGGCGAGCGCGCGTTTCCCGCGCTGCTGCGCGCGCTCGGCGCCGGCACGGGCTTCGACGCGATCCCGGGGCTGTGCTGGCGCGACGGCGTGCACGCACGCGCGAACGACGAGGCCGGGCTGCTGCCGATCAACGAAGTACCGTGCCCCGACTACGACGGCTACTTCGCGCAGCTCGACGCGTCGGTCGTCGGTGTCGTCGCGAAGCCGTCGCTCGTGCTCGAAGCGGCGCGCGGCTGCTGGTGGGGCGAGAAGCACCACTGCAAGTTCTGCGGGCTGAACGGGTCGGGGATGAAGTTCCGCTCGAAGCATCCCGACCGCGTCTGGGACGACATCGCGCACCTGGTCGCGCGTCATCAGACGCTCGACGTCATCATGGTCGACAACATCCTCGACCACCGCTACTTCCAGACGCTGCTCCCGAAGGTCGCCGCGAGCGGCTGGGACCTGCGCGTGCACTACGAGATCAAGGCGAACCTCAAGCCCGAGCAGATGCGAATGCTGCGCGAGGCGCGCATCACCCACGTGCAGCCCGGGATCGAGAGCCTCAGCTCGCACGTGCTGGACCTGATGGACAAGGGTGTGAGCGGGCCGCAGAACGTCGCGACGATCCGCGAAGGCCAGAACGAAGGCCTCACGGTGTCGTGGAACCACCTCTACGGTTTCCCCGGCGAAACCGACGCCGACTACGAGTCGGTCGTCGCGCAGATTCCGGCGCTGGTGCATCTGCAGCCGCCGTCGGGTGCGCAGCGCATCGCGATCGAGCGCTTCTCGCCGTACTTCAACGAGCCCGCGCTGGGATTCGACGACAAACGCCCAGCGGATTTCTACCCGGTCGTG
>JAFAMK010000364.1 GCA_019233415.1 Vulcanimicrobiota bacterium | reverse complement strand
GTCGTACCAGATGAGCAAGTCGGTCCCGGCAGACGGGATATAGCGGTACTTCTGCACGCCCGGGACCGACGTCGGACTCGTCTGAACGACCGGTGCGCTGTGCGTGTTGTAGAGCGCGAACTGCGTCCAGGACTGACCATTGATCTCCACGATCAGCACGTCGCCGACCGGGTACGCACCGAGCGTCACCTGCGTGCGGTCGAACGCGTACTGCCCCATCGGCGGGTAGCTGCCGAAAGCGGCCGGCGCGTTCGGGTCCGAGGTGTGGACCGTCTGCCACTTGCCGTTGTAGTACTCGCTGTAGCAGAGGATCGCGCTGACCGAGACGGAGAGGTTGTTCGATGCGCTGTCCTTCGCGTCGCTCTTGACGTCGCCGAGCGTCATGTCGTTGATCGTCTTCGCGCCGGTCGTCGCCGTCGTGGGGAGTCGGGTCGGATCGAGCGGTCCCGACTTCGTCAGCTTCAGCCAGAACAGCAGCAGCCGGTCGTTCCAGACGACCGGGACCACCGGGTTGTCCTCGATGTCGAGCTTGATCTCTTCCCACGGTGTCCAGCTGCCGTACGCGCGCTGGCGGTAGTAGTGCTTGCGGTGCGCGCCCGACGTGCGCGCGACGACGTGCGCGACGTCGCCGGCCGTGCCGGCCTGGGGCTCGACGTACCAGATCCCGCATGGTTCGAGTTTCGCCACCTCGCCAAGCTTCGCGAGATAGTCGAGAAGCGCGACCGCGGCGGTGTCCTCCGTGATGTCGCTCTGCAAGAGCTGGCTCAGCGCGGCCTTGAAGAACGGCGACTGGTCGTCGCGCAGCTCCGGCTCGAGCCAGTTCTCCGGCCACAGGAAGACCTCGCGGTTCGCCTGCCAGACGCGGTAGCGCTTCATCCACTCCCACTGCGAAGCGATGATCGACGACGACGCGACCGTCGACTCGATGTTCATCAGGCACCGCTCGACGAAGAGCTGCACGGTCGAGAGCGCGAGGACGATGCGCGAGGTCTCCATGCACGACGCCATCTGCGTGTCGACCAGGAAGTACTCGTAGAGTTTGTCCGGCGTGTCGATCGCGCTCGTCGCCGCGCTCAGCGAGAACTGCTGGAGGACGTACGCGACGAGCGCGTCGCGCCGCAGCTCGCGCAGCGTGTCGTTGACCGGCTTGACGACGTTCAGCCAGTCCGCCTCGGCGTAGCGCGCGCGCAGCGCGGTCCGCAGCGCCGTCACCGCGCCGGCAACCGGGTCGTTGAAGGCCGCGGCGATCAGCGCGGCGGCCGAGATGCCGAACGCCGTCACCAGCGCGTAGGCGTCGAAGACACGCCGGAACGTCTCGACGTGCACGAGGTCGTTCTGCACCTTCCCGAAGTGCGCGAGGAGCGCCGCCAGCGAAGCCGCGTTCCAGCCGGTGAGCGCGAGCAGCGCCGAGCTGTTGTCCGGCAGCGTCGCCGCCGGATTCATCACGACCGCCAGGAAGCGCTCGTCACCCGGCGCGAGCGCGGCCTTGATGCGCGCGTAGTCGAGCAGCACGATCAGGTCCTCGCGCAGCGCCTTGGCGGTCGCCGCGGCCGGAACGCCGGTCTTCTGTAACGCGTTGAGCCAGCCCGCGCCGCCGATGGCGAGGTCCGGATCGACGGCGAGGTGCGCCAGCTCGTTCGCGGTCAGCTGCAGCGCGCTCGCGAGCGACGTCGCTTTCAGATAGCGCACGAACGTGCGGCTGAAGCGGTCGACGAGCGTCGCGGAGTACAGGTACTTCGCCGGGATGACGTCCCAACCGTTCCCCGTGCTCTCCCATCGCACGCGCAGCGTCTGTGTCGTCTTCGCGACGGTCAGCGTGAACGCGGCGAGGCTGCCGGCAGTCAGCGTGATCGCGCTCTGGTTGGTCCACGTCGTTCCGCCCGGCGCGACCGCCATCGGAACGGCGCCTCCGCTGAGCGTCAGCGTGACGGTCGCACCGGCGTCGGCGTCGATGGCGATGTTGTAGAGCCCGGTCTGCGGAACGTCCAGGTAGCCCGCGAACACGGCGGAGATCGCGTGTCCGGCCGCCGGGTTCGGCGGCAGCGGGTTCGCGCCACCGGCCGCGTAGTCGAGCAGCGGCGCGGCGTCGTTCGTCGCGGACGGCGTCAGACCCGACGGGTTGTCGGCCCAGAAGAACTGCACGCTCGGGCCGCCGGCTTCGACCGCCGTCAGATCGGTGAGTGCAGAATATGCCGCGCCGGCGGCGGCGTGCATCACGGGCGCGTTCGTCAGCAGCGCCTGCGCGAACGACGCGTCCGTCCCGGTGGTCGCGGCGACCGCCGCGAGTGCCTGCTCTTGTTTGCGGAGCGCCTTGAGCGCCGGCAGAATCTGCGCCAGCAGGTTCGCGCGCTTCGTCGCTGGCGGATCGGTCGACGTCGCGACCGTGAGCAGTTCGGGATAGCGGTCGAAGAACGGTCCGGTCGCCGTCTGCACGTTCGCATAGAGCTGCGTCACCGCGGTCTTGAACGCCGGCGTTGCGGCGGCGAGGCCGAGCAGCGCGTCGCGCACGGTCGTGGTCATCATGCCGGCGAAGGTGAGCTGCTTGCGGAAGTCGTCATAGCCGAGCGCCGGCGTTACCGCGACGATCGTCGGGTCGAGCACCGTCGTCGGCGACGCGTACGGCGCGCTCGTGACGAGCGTCGCGTTGATGAGCCCGAAGAAGAAATCCGTCGCGTCGCCGCCGTAGACGAGCGCCATCCGCGCGTGCGCGATCTCGCCCTTCGGATCGTCGACGAGCGCGAAGTCGCTCTCGACCGCCGCGTAGTCGCCGCGCAGCGTGCGGGCGAATCCCGTGACGAGCGCGTCGGTCGGCGCCGACGTGCCGGTGAGGTCGCGGTTCCAGATCAGGTACGCCGCCTGCGCGGGTCGCAGGCCCGCCGTGCGCAGCGCCTGCACGAACGCGACGAAGCGCACGACGTCGGGGTTCGGCGGGTCGATCGAGGCGAACGGCCCCCAGCCGGTCAGCTCTTTGATCGCAAGAAACTCGGGCACGCTGAGCCGGAGCTTGCGCGCGAGCCAGCCGTGGCGGTAGAGCTGCGAGACCATCGCGAGCGAGAGGGGCGTGTTCGCGTCCCAGGTGCGGTCGGCGACGATCGCCGCGAACTCGTCGGCGGTCAGCTTGCACGCGCTGCGCAGCGTCTCGGTGTGGTCGAGCAGCTTCTTCGTCGCGTCGGTGAGGATGTTGCCGTAGCCGTCATCCGCGAAGGCGGGGTCGACGGCGAGCACCGACGGTCGCAGGAAGAGCGAGCGGTAGAGCGAGTCGGGCCCGTCGGTCCCCATCGGCGCGAAACACGCCAGCAGCGAGAGCAGATCGGCGTCGACGGACAGGTTCAGCGGCGCGATCAACCCGACGACGACGCCGAGCCGCGGTAGAAAGACGCCGAAACCGGTCTCGAGGTTCTGCAGATCGGTCGCGAGCACGCCGGTCGTCGGCAGGTTCGCCGCCGGGTAGAGTGCGGTCAGCGCGGCATCGGTCTGCGCGACCGTCCAGCCCAGCTTCTTCCACAGCCGAATGAAGCGGCTCAGCTTGTAGAACTCGATCGGCTTGAGCGAATTCTTCGCGTTGTCGGGCTCCGAGTAGCGGAACTCGAGCGCGTCGTAGTTGCAGAGATCGGTCTCGTTCGTCGGGTTCGCGATGGTGATGAGCGCGGTGAGGTTCGCGTAGTTCGTCGAGTTTTTCACCCAGGTCTTGACGTCGCCGCCGTACTGTGACTGGTCGATCCCCGGCGGGAGGAGCGCGTCGAACGCGGCGTCCGTGATCGTACCGTTCTTCAGCGCGGCGAGCGTCGAGAACGGCAGGTCGAGCGCTTCCAGCTTCGGGAGCAGGACGACGTTGGGGTTGACGAAGCGCGTGTTGAGCACGGCGACGACGTCGTCGAACGTGATCCCGAGCCGCGACGCGAACGCCTTCACCGGCGCGAGCGACGTGAGCACGGTCGGGTCCGGCGTCGCCGGCGCGAAGCCGTACAGCGTCTGCAGCGTCTTCGTGTGGTCGGAGAGCAGCGCGTACTCCTGGCGCGAGAGGCCGAGCCGTTCGAGCAGGATGTCGCGCCAGGCGTAGCTGGTCGCGTTCGCGCGTTCGAGCGAGTCGTCGACGCGCAGCGCCTCCATCGCGGCGGCGAGCGCGACGCCGTTCGTGGTGAAGTCACGCCGCAGCGTCTCGAGGTTGCGGTGGAACGGAAGCGGCGGCGGGAAGCTGGCGCCCTCGAGCACGTCGTACGCCGAATCGGTGACGTACTGCGGTGTCGCCAGCAGTTCGGCCGGCGTCGCGGCGGAGCCGGTGTCGTGGCCTGTGTAGTTCGTCAGCGAGAGGTTGTTGGTCACGAAGTACTCGAGAATCTCGTTGACCAGGTCGATGTACGGGACCGGCGTGTTCGTGTTCTCGCACGTCAGTGGTAAGCACGGAAGGTCGGGCCGCCGGCTGAAGAGCACGGACTGCGGGTTCTGCTTCTCCGGATGCTGGCAGTCGATGAACGTCAGCAGGTCGACCAGATACGCCGCAGGGCTCAGAATCGAGCGGCAGTCCTGGCACGTGCAGTAGTCCATCGAGCCGAACAGCGTCTCGAGGGTCGGATACGCGACGACGTCGCTCGTGTTGTCCGCCGGCGGGTTGGGTCCGGGGTTCATGATCGTCGCGCCGTTCCCGTTGCCGAGCGCCGGCAGCTGCCGCGCGGTCACGTAGTTCATCGCGACGTTGAGCGTGGCGTTGTGGACCTGCGTCGCCTTGTGGTAGATGCTCTCCGCGACGCGCGTGCCACCGAGCGAATCGCCGAACGCGCGCACGAACTCGCCCTGCCCGTACTGCGCGACCTGGTAGGCCGAGCCGATGTTACTCTTCACGAGCAGGCCCATCGTCTTGTCGTCGGGCGTGATCTGGTAGACGCGCTGCAGGAGCTTGATCTGATCCTTGACCGGCGCCGCGATCGAGCCGTCCAGCTTGTTCTTCATCAGGTACTGCTCGAACGGCTGTATGCCGATCACGAAGTCGGCCTGGTGCTGCATCAGGAAGTCGTGCACGCCCGCGCTCGTCGCCTGATCGGTCGCGAGCGGGATGTCGCCGGTCTTCACGCGCTGCGCGACGACCGCGGTCGGGAAGCTGATCCGCACCTGCGCGGCCAGGACGTTCGCGTAGTTGAGCTTCTTGTCGGTGTCGGTGTTCCCCGGAATCTGCGGCGGAACGGTCGTGATCAGCGGGCTCCAGGCGGCGGCGTCGTGGAACCCGTTCGTGACGAGGTCGAGCGCAGACGTGAGCGGCGTCTTCGCGGTCGCGGTCTTGATCTGGCCGACCAGCGACGCGTTGTTGAGCGTCAACCGCGCGAGCTGACCGTCGAGCTTCAGCTGCTGCGCGGTCGATGCGCCGAACGCCTTCTCGACCTCGGACCAGAAGTCGACGCTGCCGCGAAAGCGCGTGTAGAGGTCGGCGAACTGCGCATGCGCCTGCTGATTCGAGCCGAGCGAGACTTGCAGCAGGTCGGAAAGCGTCGAGGCACCGCTCAGCGCGCTCGTGTTCAGCGCGTGCGCGGAACTCAGCTGTTGGAACGTTTGCAGCGCGGGCGCGACCTGCGCGGAGAGCGCCGGTTCGATCACGCCGCTCTGGATGCCCTGTTCCCACACACGCTGAACGGTGTTCACGTCAGTGCTGAACAGCGTCGCCGGGTCTGCCGGGATGCCGGCGCGCAGCAGCGCGTAGTGGAACGCGGCGGGAATCGGCTGCGCCGGCGTCCCCGCGGCGGACCCGTTCGCCGACGTGCTCGGCGGCATCTGTTCGCTGAGCTGATCGGCGAGTGCGGCCATTGCGACGGCGCGCGCGTCCCAGCCCGTCTTGTTCGCGAGGTACGTAATGTCGGCGCGGCCGTTCGTCTCGTGCAGGTCGGCGAGCTTCCCGACGTAGTGCGCGGCGAGCGCATTGGTCAGCGTCTCGTGCTCGCTCGCGAGCGCGACGCTGCCGGCCGGAAGCAGCACGTCGAGCGTCGTCGAGACTCCCGCATCGTACGCGACCGACGACGACGCGAGCTTCGTCCTGCCATTGAAGACGTTGGCCTGGAGGTCGGGCTTGAGCTTGTTGCGGCTCGTCAGCACGCTCCCGTCGAACGTCGCGCTCCAACGCCCGCGGTCGTCAGTTACCGCACCCGCGACCGCG
>JAFAMK010000363.1 GCA_019233415.1 Vulcanimicrobiota bacterium | reverse complement strand
GCCCGCTTGTCCTGAACATCCCACGGCAGCGTGACGCTGGCGGCGTCCTTCCAAGTCGCGATGTCGGCCTTCGGGTCGAGGGTCGGCGGGTCCAGTGCCGGCACCGCCAGCACCGCGCCGGGTGCGGTCGTCTCCGCCGACGCCGCGCTCCCGGAGGCGGCGAACGCTAGCGCCAGCGCCGCAACGCTCCCGAGCTTCCGCCAACCGATCGCCGTTTTCACGTGGGCTCCCCTCATTCGAGTCTTATGAATTTAATAATTCGGTGACGGGGCCACTCTACTATGAATTTAAGAGTCAGTCAAGAGGCCGCGACGCCTATGCCCGACGTACGCCCGCGCATCTTCCGGGTTTCGGTCGACGCCCTTCGACAGACTCAGGATGACGGGGGGAGGGCGGGTTGGCCCCCCGTCATCCTGAGCTTGTCGAAGGGCGGCCGGTGCGCGCGGTCAGCGCCGTGAGGATGCGGCCGTCGAGGAGGAGCAGACCGGCGAAGATGACTGCCATGCCGGCGAGGGTCGTCGGGGCGAGGTGCTCGCCTAGGACGAACCAGCCGAGCAGAATCGCGCCGATCGGCACGAGGAAAGTCACCGAGGCGGCGTTCGTCGCGCCGGCCGTCGCCAGGATGCGGAAGTACAGGACGAAGGCGAACGCCGTGCTCGGCAGCGCGAGCCCGATCCAGGCCCACCACGCCGTCGCGGCGAGGTGTGGGAACGGCCACGGGTGTTCGACGAGCAGCACGAGCGAGAGCGCGATCAGCGTCGAGCCGACGAGCTGGCCGGTGGCGATGACGAGCGGGTCGACGCCCCAGGTGCGGAACCGGCGCGCGAAGACGATCGCGACGCCGTAGACGACCGCCGCCGCGACGCAGGCGAGTTGTGCCGTGCTGGTCGGGTTGATTCCGTGCAGCGCGCTCGGCCCCATCAGCAGCACGACGCCGATGAGCCCGAGGACGACCCCGGCGATCTTCCCCGGCGTGAGCTTCTCCGCGCGCGTGAACGCGTGCGCGATCAGCGCCGTGAAGATCGGCGTCGTCGCGTTGAAAATCGAGGCGAGCCCACTGTCGATCTGCTTCTCGCCGAGGATGATGAGGCTGAACGGGATGAGGTTGTTGAGCAGCCCCAACGCGAGGAACGCGCCCCACACGACGGGCTTGCGCGGCAGCGGCCGGCGCAGCAGCAGCACGACCGGAATCAGCGCAAGCGCGGCGACGCCGACGCGGCCGAGCACGATCGTGAACGGCGGAACGCCCGCCTCGTCGAGCAGCTTGTAGAACAGGAACGCGCCGCCCCAGACGACGGCAAGGACGACGAGGAGCACCCACTCGGTCGCCCCCATTTTCTGATTGGTAGACATGACGCACTTAGCCTAACAGCCGTGGCGCAGCCGGTCGTTTCGCACATTGCTCGCGCATCGCGCGGCCGGTCTAGCCGGTGCTAGCGTGGTTGGCTGTTCAGGCTGCCTTCTTTCGCGGACGGCCGCCGAGCTTGCCGTTCTCGCGCGACGCGCGCGCACGGGCCGGCGTCTTCGTCCTCGCGGCCTTCCGTGCGGACGCGGACCGGACGACGGCGCTCAGGCCGAGATACTCCGGCAGCATCTCGGCGACGGAAAAGCTGACGTCGAGGTCCGGCCATTCGATCGTGCTCCCGCCGTCCGCGGCCACGACGTTCGCCAGGGCCGCCGTGCGGCCGGCCAGCGCGCGCCGCGGCGCAACGCGACGACGGAAGCTGTCGATTCGCGCCACCGGGAAGGACACTTCGGCGCCGGCCGCCGCCAAGCGCAGCACGAGGCGCGGCTGCTCGCCCAGGGTGATGGCAACGCTAGAAGCTCGCAGGGTCTTCATCATCGGTGGTACCTCCGCCACATCGCTAGGAGTTGCCCACGGTGCTCGGCGACAAGCTCGATCGCACGATGGCGGTCGGACGCCTTCATTTGGCCGCCGAGGCTCTCCACCGGGCGAGAGCTGTGCAGGTAGACGCGAAGCTCAGCTCCGTCACGAAAGACGTGGACGTGTGCCGGCTCGTGGTCGTCGGTGTAGACTCGGATCGTGAAGCCTTCGACGACGATCGAGGGCATCGTCAGTATAACCCAGCGGGCTGGGTTATACAATGACAGCTCATGGACGGGTCCGTGTACGGCTGCTAGTAGAGGTATTGTAATCGTTCCGCTACGGCGCCGGTTCGATTCCGTTGGCGTGGTCGCGGGCGCGGGCGGCCGAATCGCGGGCCGCGGGGTCGCCGTAGCCACCGCCGCCGGCGCTTCGCACGATGATCGCGTCGCCGGGCTCCAGCGCGACGCTGGTCTTCGCCGGCAGCTCGGTGACCTCGCCGCCGCGCCGCACGAGGACGTGTGCGCCCGGCTCGCCGTCCTTCCCGCCTGCAGTGCCCTTCGGGCGGACGGTGTGGCGCTCGGCGAGCAGCGATGCGGTCGCGCTCCCATCGCGCAGCGCGAACGCGCGCACGAGCCCTGATCCGCCGCGGAACGTGCCGTCGCCCGCGCTCGTCTCCGCGAACTCGTATGCCGTGACGAAGAGCGGCAGCTGCCGTTCGATCGCCTCGATCGGGGTGTTCAACGTGTTGGTCATGTGCACGTGGATGCCGTCGATACCGTCGGCGTCCGGCCGCGCGCCCATGCCGCAGCCGTTCGTCTCGTAGAACACCCAGGTGCGGCCCGCGCCGTCGAGGCCGCCGATCATCACGTTGTTCATCGAGCCGCCGCTCTGCGCGGGAACGCGCCCCGGTGCGAGCTGCGCGAGCGCGCCGAGAACGAGGTCGGCGTTGCGCATCGACGTCTCGACGTTCCCCGCGCTGACCGGCGCCGGCCGGCGGGGGTTGAGCAGCGTTCCTTCGGGCACGTGCACGGCGATCGGCGCGAACGAGCCGTCGTTCATCGGAATGCGCGGATCGGTCACCGCGCGCACCGCGTAGTAGACGCCGGAGAGCGTCACGCCGTAGACGGCATTGAGCGGCATCGCGCGCTGCGGCGAGGTTCCCGTGTAGTCGAGCGCGAGCGCGTCGCCGCGCTTCTCGAGCCGCACGCGCAGGACGATCGTCGGTTCGCCGCGCTCGTCTTCGAGCACGTCCTCGTGCTCGACGACGCCGTCCGGAAGCGCGCGCAGCGCGGCGCGCGTGCGGCGTTCACCGTCGGCCAGCGCTTTGTCGAGCGCGGCCTCGACGACCGTGATCCCGTAACGCTCGACCAGCTCCAGGAAGCGCCGCTCGCCGACGTAGTTGCCGGCGATCTGCGCGCGCAGGTCGCCGGCGCGCGCGTCGGGTGTGCGCGAGTTCGCGCGCAGCAGCTCGACGGTGTCGTCGACGACCGCATCGTCGCGCACGAGCGGAAGCGGCGTGAGCACCGCGCCTTCCGCGAACAGGTCGCGCGCGTCGGGCGGCATCGAGCCGGGGACGGAGCCGCCGACGTCGGTGTGGTGCGCCTTGTTCGCCGCGTAGCCGACGAGCCGGCCACCGTGGTGGATCGCGCGGATCACCGTGACGTCGTTGAGGTGCGTGCCGGCGAGGTATGGGTCGTTGACGACGACCATCGCGCCGGGCGCGAGCGCGCGCCCGCGCTCGTCGAGCCATGCCAGCGTGCGGCGCAGGCCCCACGGCAGCGAGCCGAGGTGCACGGGGATGTGCTCGGCCTGCGCGACGAGCCGCCCGCGCGCGTCGAACAGCGCGCACGAGTGGTCGAGCCGCTCCTTGATGTTCGGCGAGTAGGCGGCGTCGCGCACCGCGATCCCCATCTCCTCGCTGGCATACACGAGCGCCGAGGCGATCAGTTCGGCGGTGATCGGGTCGAGCGCGCCGCTCACGGCACATGCTCCAAAACAAGGTCGTTGAACGGGTCGACGCGCGCGCTCCAGCCTGGCGCGACGTAGGTCGTCGCGTCGTACTGCTCGACGACGGCCGGACCGTCGAACGTGTTGCCGGCGCGCAGCAGCGCGCGGTCGTACACGGGCGTGTCGGCGAATGCGCGCCCGTCGTACACGCTGCGCTGCTCGCCCAGCGCGCGCGGCTCGGGTTTCCGGCGCGCCGCCGCGGCGGCTGCAGCGAGCCGCGGCTTCGGCGTCGTGCCGACCGCGACGACGCGCGCCGCGACGATCTCGACCGGATCGCGCCGCGCGGCGAAGCCGTAGCGCGCCTCGTGCCGCGCGTGGAACGCCTCGACTGCGGCGTCGAGCGAGGCCGGCGCGGTGACGACCAGCTCCGTCGACTGCCCGACGTAGCGCAGGTCCAGCTCGCGCACGAAGCTGCGCTCGTCCTTCGCGACGCCCTGCTCGCCGAGCGCGGCGTCGCCCTCGCGCGCCAGCGCCTCGAACAGCGCGCGCACGCGCGACCACGTCTCCGCGTCGGCCGGCGCGACGACCGAACGCGCTGCGCTCGTGCGCACGTCGGCGGCGAGCAATCCGTACGCCGAGAAGACGCCGGGTAGCGGCGGCACGACGACGCGCGCGACGCCGATCTCCGCCGCGACCGCGCATGCGTGCAATGGTCCGCCGCCGCCGAACGCGAGCAGCGTGAAGTCGCGCGGGTCGTGCCCGCGCTCGACCGAGACAATGCGCAGCACCTTCGCCATCTCGGCGTCGACGAGCGCGACGATCCCCGCCGCGGCGCGCTCGACATCACCGCCGACCGGCGCCGCGACCGACGCGACCGCGGCGCGCGCGCGTTCGGCGTCGATCAGAAACGCACCACCGAGCAGCGCACGCGGGTTCGAACGTTGCAGCACGACGTTCGCGTCGGTGACGGTCGGTTGATCGCCGCGGCCGTAACACGCCGGCCCGGGATCGGCGCCGGCCGAGAGCGGCCCGACGCGCAGCGCGCCCGCCGCGTCGACCCACGCGACGGTTCCGCCGCCCGCACTGACTTCGGCCAAATCGACGAACGGAAAGCGCACCGGATACCCGGAGCCCTTCACGGAGCGCCCGCTGTGCGTCGAACCGGCAGCCTCGAACGACGCGCTGATCTCGGGGACGCCGTGCCGAATCGTGCCGGCCTTCGCCGTCGTCCCGCCCATGTCGAACGAGAGCACGTTCTCGATCCCGAGCGCGCGGCCGACAAACGCAGCGCCGATCACGCCGCTCGCCGGACCGCTCTCGATCAGCGTCGCCGGCCGCCGCGACGCACTCTTGAGCGCCGCCATCCCGCCGTCGGAGCGCATGACGAAGATCGGCGCGCGCACGCCTTCGTCGCGCACGCCGCGCGCGACGCGGTCGAGATAGCCTTGCACGATCGGCGCGAGCGCGGCGTTGACGACGGTCGTCGAGAAACGCTCGTACTCACGGTACTGTGGGTCGATCTCCGACGAGAGCGAGACCTCGACGCCGGGGATCGCCGCGCGCAGCGCGTCGCCGACGATGCGTTCGTGCGCGCCGTCGGCGTCCGCGTGCAGCAGCCCGACGGCGACCGCGGTGATCCCGCGCGCGCGAATCGTTTCGACGGCCTGCGCGACGCTCGCCGCGTCGAGTTCGACGATCACCGCGCCGTCGGGCGCGCGCCGCTCGCGCACGACGAGCCGGTCCTCGCGCCGCGCGAGCGGCGTCGGCCGCCGCACGTTCAGGTCGTAGATCGCGCTGCGGTTCTGTCGCCCGATCTCGAGCACGTCGCGGAACCCTTCGGTCGTCACGAACGCGACGCGCGGCAGCTCCAAATTCATCTGCCCGAGCAGTGCGTTGGTCGCGATCGTACTGGCATGCGCGACGAGCGCGACCTCGTGCGGCGCGATCTCGCGCAGCAGGGCGCGCAGCGCGTCGAGCAGTCCTTCTTCAGGAGCGCGGGGCGTCGAGCCGAGCTTGTGCCGCACGAGCCGCCCGTCGTCGGCAAGCGCGACCAGATCGGTGAACGTCCCGCCGATGTCGATCCCGACCCGCCAGCTCACCGGGGGTCAGTTCGTCGGGACGACCAGAACGCACTCCGGGGCGTCGTCGAGTTTCGCGCCGAACGCGGCGACCGCGCCGGACGCGACGTCGAGCGTGTAGACCTGCTGGTTCGAGCGGCTGCCGAAATAGAGCGTGCCGTCGGGGCCGAACGAGAGCCCCGACAGGTCGTCGAGCGCGTCGCCGACGCCAGCGGAGGCGCTGCTGACGACCAGGGTCATCTCCTGCTCGCGGGGATCGAAGGCGAAGATCGCCTTGTTCTTCGGGCTGCCGATGTAGACGCGGCCGTCGGCCGGGCTCAGCGCGAGGCCG
This sequence comes from Vulcanimicrobiota bacterium, assembly GCA_019233415.1. GTDB lineage: Bacteria > Vulcanimicrobiota > Vulcanimicrobiia > Vulcanimicrobiales > Vulcanimicrobiaceae > Vulcanimicrobium. The sequence goes on along the minus strand of JAFAMK010000363.1, from coordinate 5,457 downwards.
ACCGGCTTGTCGAGCGTGCTCGGGCCGGGGCTCGGCACGGTCACGGTGTCGACCCAGCCGTGGAACGTGCCCTTCTTGTGGCCGTAGATACCGACGCGGTCCTTCGCCTGGTCGGCGACATAGAGCCGCTTCCCGGCGAAGACGATCCCGCGCACCGAGTGGCGCGCCTTCTCCTTCGCAGCCTCGACGGCCGCGGCGGCGTCGGGCTGTTCGACGGCGATGTCGGCCGGTGGTGCTGCCGGCGCGGTACCCAGCGCGGCGGTGGTCGGGTCGTCGTCGAAGCCGGTCATCGAGAGGCCGCCGTCCGACGGCTCGACCGCCGGTGGGTCCTTCTTTCCGACCTTCACCGGCTGGGCCGATGCGACGAACGTGCCGCCGTAGTAGTCGCCCTTCGGGTACAGCTTTTCGAGGTACTCGGCGATGGGAAGCTTCTTCGCGCTCGGCATCCCGCTGCCGCCGGAGATCGCGTAGCCCGAGACGACGTTCGTGTCCTGGCTCGACACGAACAGGTTCCCTTCGTCGAACGCGACGCCGTACGGGTGAAGCAGCGCCTTCGACGTGGTGGGCGTGATCAGCGCCCCCAGCAGGTCGCGGCTGAAGCCGTCGGGGTTGATCGTCGCCGAGAAGACGTAGACCGCCGTGTTGGTCTTCTCCGCGTTGGCGACGTAGAGCCGTCCCGCCGCGTCCAGCGCCAGCCCCCGCAGCTCCTGATACGTCGCTCCCGGGCCGAGAACGAGTCCCAAGTACGTGCCGTCGGAACCGAGCGCGCCGACGTTCTGGATCTTCGACCCCTGCTCACCGGAAAAGCTGACGTAGACCTGAAAAGGGCTCGCTGCCATGCTATGTCCTCCATCGTGGAAGGAGGCCAAGCATCCTGCTGGGTTCACGGCTTACGGCCGTGGTCTGAATCACCAAGTCCTAGATCGACCATTGGTAGGCGTTCCAGGATTCGACGAAACCGTCCGGGTCGAAGCCGGTGAGGTCGGTGTTCACCGCCTCGATCTGGCGGGGCCACCAGAGGTAGATCGCCGGAACGTCGGTCGCGAGGAGCGTCTCGATCCGTGCGTAGGCGCGCTTGCGGGTCGCGCGGTCGTAGTGGCTCAGCGCGTCGCGCTGCGCGTCGTCCATCGCCCGGCTGGAGTAACGCGTCCAGTTGTAGCCCTTCGGCGCGATCTGGTCGGTCAGCAACTGCGTCGAGTCGTCGGGATCGGCGCCGGCGTACCACGTCTCCAGCCCCGCGTCGTACTTTCCGTCGGCGTAGATGCCGGCGTGGGGCGGCCCGTACAGCAGTGAGGTGGTGTAGCCCTTCAGCTCGGTCTCGACGCCGGCGTCGTGCAGCATCGCGGCGATCAGGACGCTGCGGCCGCGGTCGGTCGCCGAGTCGCTGCGGAACGCGAGGCCGATCGAGAACCGCTGTCCGTCCTTCACGCGCACGCCGTCGGGGCCGCGCCGCCAGCCGGCCGCGTCGAGCAGCGCGTTCGCGCGCGGCAGGTTGCGCACACTCGTCCCTGCGTGAGGATCGAACGCCCACAGCTGCGGCGGAAGGTCTTCCGTCGCGGCGACCGTCGTGCCGAACGTGCTCTTGTTGACCAGCTCCTGCTTGTCGATCGCGAGCCCGAGCGCGCGGCGCACCCGCACGTCGTCGAGCGGCGGGTGCGTGATGTTGAGCAGGATGAGATCGTACGCGTTGAGCGGGACGAGGTGGACGCGCACGCCGGGGACCGCCGTGAGCTGCGGGTAGACGCGTGGCGTCGCCTGCGCGAACCAGTCGATCTCGTGCGCGCGCAGCTCGCTGACGATCGTGTTCTCGTCGGGCACGAGATGGATGACGACGCGCCGTAATTTTGGCTTGCCCAGGAAGTAGTCGTCGTTCGCGACCAGCTCGATCCGGTCGCCGCGCAGCCATTTGTCGAGCTTGAACGGCCCCGTCCCGACCGGCTTCTGGTTGAACGGGACGCGGTTGAGGTCGGGATAGCGCGCGAGCAGGTGCTCGGGCAGAATCATGTACGGCGCGTCGCTGCGCGCGAAGAACGTCTCGACCGCCGGTGCGAACGGGTGCTTCAGCCTGAAGACCGCGGTGTACGGGTCGGGCGTGTCGACGCGCACGACGTCGTCGTAGCCGTGGCGCGTCGCGACGTTCGTCGCCGTGTTCATCACCGCGTGCCAGGTGAACGCGACGTCGCGGCTGGTGAACGGCGCGCCGTCCTGCCAGCGCACGCCGTGCCGCAGGTGGTAGGTGATCGTCAGCCCGTCGCGCGCGATCCCGCCGTTCTCCAGCGTCGGCACCTGCGCGGCGAGGACCGGGACGTCGTGCCCGCGCGCGTCGGTCGCGACGAGCGGGTCGAGCATGAACGTCTCGATCAGCGCTTCGATCTGCTGCGTCGAGAGGATCGGGTTCAGCGTGTTCGGCGAAAGGCTCGTCGCGACGCGCAACACGCCCGGCTGCGTCCACGGATGCCGCCCGCCGCTCGTCGGCGCACCGACGCGGCTGCACGCGCTCACGGCGAGCGCGCCTGCGAAGAGCAGCGCCCCCAGGGTCACTCGGCGAACGATCACGTCCCGATCAGTTCCTTGAGGGCGTGCTGGAAGATCTTCGGGGCTTTGCCTTGGAACAAGACGCTCTCGTTGCCGCCGATCTGGCGGCGCAGCGCGACCAGCTCGTCGCGCAGCGCGGCGGCCTTCTCGAACTCCAGGTTCGCGGCGGCGTCGCGCATCTTGCGCTCGATCTCCTTCGCCATCGCCTCCGCGACCTCGCGCGGGAGGTGCTCCGCGCGCACCGCCGCCGCGGCGTCCGCGCCGCCTTGGGCGCCGCCGACCAGGCTCAGGATGTCGTGGACTTCCTTGCGGATCGTCTTCGGCTCGATCCCGTGCTCCGCGTTGAACGCGAGCTGCATCTCGCGCCGGCGGCGCGTCTCGCCGAGCGCCTTCGCCATCGACTCGGTGACGACGTCGGCGTACATGATGACCTTGCCCTCGACGTTGCGCGCGGCGCGGCCGATCGTCTGGATCAGCGACGTCCCCGAACGCAGATAGCCTTCCTTGTCGGCGTCGAGGATGCCGACCAGCGAGACTTCCGGCAGGTCGAGCCCTTCGCGCAGCAGATTGATGCCGACCAGCACGTCGAACTCGCCCTTGCGCAGGTCGCGCAGGATCGCGATGCGCTCGAGCGTCTCGACCTCGCTGTGCAGGTAGCGCACGCGAATCCCGTTTTCGAGCAGATAGTCGGTGAGGTCCTCGGCCATCTTCTTCGTCAGCGTCGTGACGAGGACGCGCTCGTTCTTTTCCGCGCGCTGGCGAATCTCGTCCATCAGGTCGTCGACCTGGTGCCGCGTCGGGCGCACCTCGACTTCGGGATCGACGAGCCCGGTCGGCCGGATGATCATCTCGACGACCTGCGAGGATTTGCCGACCTCGTACGTCGACGGCGTCGCCGAGACGTAGATCACCTGATTGATGTGCACGTCGAACTCGTCGTAGGTCAGCGGCCGGTTGTCGAGCGCCGACGGGAGCCGGAAGCCGTGCTCGACCAGCGCGAGCTTGCGCGAGCGGTCGCCGCCGTGCATCGCGTGGACCTGCGGGAGCGTGACGTGCGACTCGTCGATCAGCAGCAGCCAGTCCTGGGGCAAGAAGTCCAGCAGCGTCCAGGGCGTCGACCCCGCCTGGCGGCCGGCGAGCGGCGCGCTGTAGTTCTCGACGCCGTTGCAGTAGCCGACCTCACGCAGCATGTCGAGGTCGTAGCGCGTGCGCTGCTCGAGCCGCTGCGCTTCGAGCAGCTTTCCTTCGGAACGGAACAGCTTGAGCCGCTCCTCCAGCTCGTTCTCGATCTCGACGATCGCGCGGCGCAGCTTCTCGTCCGGCGTGATGTAGTGCTTGGCCGGGAAGATCTTCAGCTCGTCCTTCGAGGTGACGTACTCGCCGGTGAGCTGGTTGACGACGTTGATCGCCTCGATCTCGTCGCCGAAGAACTCGATGCGGTGGACCAGTTCCTCGTCGACGCCGACGAACTCCAGCGTGTCGCCGCGCACGCGGAACGTGCCGCGCACGAGGTTGAGGTCGTTGCGCCGGTACTGCATCCCGATCAGTTTGCGCAGGAACTCGTCGCGGTCGATCGACTGGCCGACGTGCAGGTCCTCGGACATCTCGATGTAGTCGGCCGGCGAGCCGAGCCCGTAGATGCACGAGACCGAGGCGACGATCAGCGTGTCGGGCCGGGTCAGCAGCGACTGGGTCGCCGAATGCCGCAACCGCTCGATCTCGTCGTTGATCGAGCTGTCCTTCGCGATGTACGTGTCGGTGTGCGCGATGTACGCTTCCGGCTGGTAGTAGTCGAAGTACGAGACGAAATACTCGACCGCGTTGTGCGGGAAGAACTCCTTGAACTCCGCGCACAGCTGCGCCGCCAGCGTCTTGTTGTGGCACAGCACCAGCGTCGGTTTCTGGACCAGCTCGACGAGCCGCGCCATCGCCATCGTCTTCCCGGAGCCCGTCACGCCGAGCAGCGTCTGGGCGCGGTCCCCGCGCAGAACCCCGTCGGCGAGCGCCTGGGTGGCCCGGGGCTGATCCCCCGCCAACGGGTACGACGAAACGAGCTGGAACTTGGGCACGCGCAATACTTCGCCAGGACCCCGAGGCCCGCTTGCCGCAGGTACCTCGGCTTCCCCCTGCGCGCCTCGGCGCCGTCCGGAGGCAGAAGGAGTCGAGCCGTCGTGATCCAGCCGCCCCTGCTCTTCAGCGGGACCTCCAACCGCCTGTTGGCGGATGAGATCGCCAAGCGGATGCAGACGCGCGTCGGCAACGCGCTGGTCGACCGTTTCAAGAACGACGAGTGCCGGATCGAGATTCGCGAGAACGTGCGCGGCGCCGAGGTCTTCGTCGTCCAGTCGCTGTGCCGGTCGCCCGAGGGCGCGAACGTCAACGACGCCGTGATGGAGCTGCTGCTCATCATCGACGCGCTCCGGCGCGCCTCGGCGAACCGCATTACCGCGGTGATTCCGTACTACGGCTACGCGAAGCAGGACAAGAAGACCAAAGGCCGCGAGCCGATCTCGGCCAAGCTGGTCGCGAATCTCATGGCCACCGCCGGCGCCAAGCGACTCGTCACGCTCGATCTGCACGCGGCGCAAATCCAGGGCTTCTTCGACATTCCGGTCGACAATCTCGAAGCGACGCCGACGCTGGCGACCTATCTGCGCTCGCAGAAACTCGAAGGCGACAAGATCGTCGTGGTCTCCCCGGACGCCGGCGGCGGCGCGCGCGCCGAGAAGTTCGCGAAGCGCCTGCGCGCCACCGTCGCGATCGTCTTCAAGCGCCGCCCGGAACCCGACGTTTCCGAGGTCACGGAGATCGTCGGCGACGTCCAGGGCAAGATCGCCGTCGTGGTCGACGACATGATCTCCACCGGCGGCACCCTCGCCAAAGCGGCCGAAGCGCTGATCAAGCGCGGCGCGACGAGCGTGG
>JAFAMK010000314.1 GCA_019233415.1 Vulcanimicrobiota bacterium | reverse complement strand
TCGGCACTTTGGCGCGGGACGACCGCCAGCGGAGCGTTCTCCGAGGTGACGTATCCGCCGAGTGCCGACGCGCTCGCGGCGTAGGCCAGATCGAATCGGGCGGAAGCGTCGGTCACGCGCACGTTGGCGGCAGGATTCGCCGCTGCGGCCGAGACGCTCGGCGCGAGCAGGCAAAGGACCAGCATCGCGCCGGGCGTGCGCCGGCCACGTGATCGTCGGAACATGACACCCCCAAATCCGACTCGCTCGTTCCTCGCGTGGGCGAGACATGGTCGAGCGGACTCCATCATGCAACGGCAGCGTACTGTCGTGCAACCCATTTCGAAAACGAGTTTGGCACACGTGTGCCAAGCCGATGCGTCAGCGCACGTTCACGATCGCGTCGAGCGTTGCGAGCGCTGCCGCGCGTGCGCTTTCACGACGGTCGTACCACGCGGCCGCGCCGGCGACGTTCGTTACCACGAGCGCAGCGAACGCGTCGGGTGCGGCGATGCGGGCTTCGTCTGCGAGCCCGCGCGCGAATCGCTCGACCTCGGCGAGGTGCTCGCGGAGGTCGTCATCACGTGTGTCGGCGGCGAACGACGGCGGGGCGCGGAGCGCCAGATCGTCCCGGAAACGCGGCGACGTCACCCATGCGTCGAGCACGTCGAAGACGGCGGCGAGTCGCTCTCGTGCGTCGGTACTAGCTGTGACGACGCGTTGCGCGAATCGTGCGCGCCATAGCGTTTGCGCTCGGCGTTGGCACGTTCGGATCAACGCATCGCTCGACGCGTACAAGTTGTAGAGGGTACGGCGCGGAATGTGCGCTTCGCCGGAGACCGTGCGCATCGTCAAGTCGCTGCGGCCGCACGCTGCGATTTGGTGCGCCGCGGTCTCGACGATCCGCTCGGTGACGCTCGGCGCGTCGCGCAGGAGCACGTCGGCGCCGCCCTCGTCGAGCCGGCGGCGCACGTCGAACACGAACTGGCGCCCCATCGCGGTCGCGCGCGCCAGGCGGTCGTAGGTATCCGCGCTGAGCGCGACCAGCGCTCGCACCGCGACGTAGTCGGGTGCCGTCCAATCCGTTAGCGCCGCCGCGAGCAGCTCGTGACCGTCGGCGTGCGGCCGCTCCACCCAGTCAGCCGTCATGTAGCATCCCCACCCTCAGGAGCCACGCCGTCACGTCATGCAGCGCGACGACGTATCGCCTGTTTTCGCTATGCAGGTCGCGCACGCCCGCCGCGGAACACGAATCGTCGACGCAGGTGGAGGTATCGCAGGATGAGATCACCTCGAGCATCGCGTTTCGTCGCGCTCGGCGCGTGCGCCGCACTGATCGCCTTCGTCGCGAACGCACCGGTCGGCGCCGATTCGTCAGTCGCGCAGACCGCCGCCCCCCTATCGCCGACACCGCAGCCACGAAACACCGTAAGCGCGACGCCGGCACCGGACGACGCGATCGAAGTCGTCACGCTCAAGGCAGCCGTGCCGGGGCTCAACGGCGCGCCGTCGTCGTCCGCGAACGACATTGCCGTGACCGTCGCGCAAGCGCTGCAAGGGCAGAATTTGCACGTCACGGTGCCGCCGAACGGCACGCAACTCGTGCTCTCCGGGAGCACGTCCGCGATTCGGCTCGCAAAGAACCTGATCGATCAGCTCGACGTCGAGCAAAAGCTGGTCGTGCTCGACACCGAGATCGTGGAAGTCGACGAGAGCGTCGCGAAGAGCCTCGGACTGAGCTTCTCCTCGCCGGTCGTGACGAGCACGTCCCCCTTGACGACGTCGAGCGTCGCGCTGACGCTCAACCTGCTGATCCGTCAGGGCAAAGGGCGCGTCCTCGCCGACCCGCGGATCACGACGATCTCCGGGCGCACCGCGACGATTCGTGCCGGCGACAACATCGCGATCCTGACGACGACCGGCGGTGGGACCGGGACCGTCGCGACGACGCAGCTGCAGACGTTTCAGACCGGCGTCACGCTCGACATCACGCCGGTCGTCAACGCCGGAAACTTCATCACCGTCGCACTCCACCCGACGGTCAACAGCCTCGCCGGCGTCGCGAACGGCATCCCGCAGATCGCGACGCGCGACACGCAGACGACCGTCGCGATGCACGAGGACGAAACGCTCGTCATCGGTGGTCTGATCCAGGACACGACCACCCGGACGACGACGAAGATCCCGCTCCTCGGCGACCTGCCGCTGCTCGGCCGCGTCTTCCGCAACGAGGAACTGGACGGTCAGCGCAACGAGTTGATCATCACCGTGACGCCGCACGTCGTGCGGCTCGTCACCCCAGCTCCCTCGAAGCCGGTTCCTACGGGAACACCGCCCGGGGACGAGGGAACCCGCGATGCCCGGGGTAACGGATCAGCGTGAGCACGATGACGTCCCGGCGGTCGCCGGGGCTCGAAACACTGGAGTTCGACCATCTCGAACTCTGGGTCGGGAACGCCAAGCAGGCCGCCCACTACTACTGCACCGCGTTCGGGTTCGAACCGCTCGCCTACGCCGGTCCGGAGACCGGCGTCCGCGGCCGAGCGTCCTACGTCGTCCGCCAGAACGATCTGACGCTGGTGCTGACCTCGGCGCTCGGCGCCGACGGCCCGGTCGCCGAGCACGTTCTGCGCCACGGTGACGGCGTGCGCGACGTCGCGCTGCGCACGACCGACGCACGCGAGGCGTACGGTGCCGCCGTCGCCGGCGGCGCGCGCGGGCTGCTCGAACCGACCGTCTCGGAGGACGCCGACGGCACGGTCGTCGTCGCGCAGATCGGAACCTACGGCGACACCGTGCATACGATCGTCGAGCGCAGCGCATACCGCGGCCGCTGGCTCCCCGGCTTCCAGCCGTGGTCGGCGGTGATGCCGACGGCGCAGCGCGTCGGCCTGCAGCGCATCGACCACTGCGTCGGCAACGTCGGCTGGGGCGAGATGGAACGCTGGTGCGACTACTACGCGAAGGCGCTCGGCTTCTCGCAACTGGTCAGCTTCGACGACAAGGACATCTCGACCGAATACACCGCGCTGCGCTCGAAAGTCATGCAGAGCGCGAGCGGCAAGGTCAAGATGCCGATCAACGAGCCGGCCGAGGGGCTCAAGCGCTCGCAGATCGAGGAGTATCTCGACTTCTACGGCGGCGCCGGGATTCAGCACGTCGCGATCGCGACCGACGACATCGCCGCGACCGTGCGCGCGCTGCGCGCGAACGGCGTCGAGCTGCTCGAAACGCCGGGAACGTACTACGACACGCTCGGCGAACGCGTCGGCGCGATCGAAGAGGACGTCGCCGTTCTGCGCGAGCTGAGCATCCTGGTCGACAAGGACGACCTGGGCTACATGCTGCAGATCTTCACGAAGCCGCTGCAGGACCGCCCGACGCTGTTCTTCGAGATCATCCAGCGCCGCGGCTCGCTCTCGTTCGGCAAGGGCAACTTCAAAGCGCTGTTCGTCTCGATCGAGCAGGAACAGGCGAAGCGCGGAAACCTCTAGCGCAGCGCGGCGGCCGCGTACAGCGGGGCGGCGTCCGGGATGTGGTGCGTTTCCTTGAGCTCGTCGAACGGAACCGTCAGCCCCGCACCCTCTTGCTTGGCGAGCCGCCACGTCGCGGGCGGCACACCGTGCAGCCGGCGAAACGCCCGTGAGAAGTATGCCGGGTCGTCGTAGCCGGACGCGCTGCCGACCGCGGCGACCGGAATGTCCGTGTGTTCCAGGTCGTGGCGCGCACGCGCCATCCGAATGTCGGCGATCCAGCGCCCGAGCGGTCGGCCCGTGTGCGCGCGTGCCAGGTCGTTGAGGTAGTTCGGGCTGTAGCCGACGGTCTGCGCGAGCGCGCTGAGCGAGAGCGGCTCCGCATGCCGCCGCCACAGCGTGTCGAAGACGTCGGCGAGCGTCTCCTGCACGTACGGTGCGCGCTTCAGCCAGATCAGGCGCGCGAGGTCGTGCTTGAGGGCGCGCACGTCCGGTGCGCGCAGCGTTCGCGCCGCGGTCGACGCGAGGACGCCGAGCAGTCGCGCGTGCCAGCGTGCGCCCTCGTCGGGATCGAGGCGGCGCATGAACGGGAAGGTGAACCCGGTCTTCTCGTCCGCGTCGCCGGGCGGCTCGTTCAAGGTCACGACGACCGCCTCGCGGTCGTCGCTCACTTCGCAGTCGAACGGGCCGGCCGGCACGCAGACCAGCGTCCGCGGCCCGATCGGGCCCTCGACGTGCGCCGAGCGGAACCAGCCGACACCGTGCACGACGTAGACGAGCAGCGTCCCGCCGACGATCACCTTGGGGACGTCGAACGGCTCGCGCGCGCTGCTGAGGCCGACGACGCCGTCGGCCAGCGCGCCCGGGCGCACGACGACGATCGGCCGGTCCGGTCTGTCCATATGCCCGCATACCCGGGGCGGCGCCGTTCCGATGCACGCCCGCGCCCGAACATCGGTGGAAAGTCCAAGTGCCGCGGGGACGAGACCGGTGGCGCGTCCTACCGGCGGGCGGGTGCCCGCGCGTACGATCGTCGGCATGGAAACGCGGCGCGACGTCGTCGAATTCGGACTCCGGCGCTGGCTCATCGTCCTGGGCGTCGTGCTCGCCCCGCTGATGGAAACGATCGACTCGTCGATCGTCAACGTCGCCTTGCCGACCGTCGAAGGCAACCTGGGCGCGACGCTCGATCAGGCGACCTGGATCGTCACCGGCTATCTCACCGCGAACGTGATCGTCATCCCGCTCACGCCGTGGCTGCAGTCGCGCTTCGGCCGGCGGCAGTACTTCATGACGACGATCATCGGGTTCACGATCGCCTCGCTGCTGTGCGGCTTCTCCAGCTCGATCCTGCAGCTGGTTCTGTGCCGCATCGTGCAAGGATTGTTCGGCGGCGGGCTCATCGCGACCGCGCAGGCCGCGCTGCGTGACCTCTTCCCGCCGGAAGAAGTCGGCACCGGACAGGGTGTCTTCGCGGTCGTGATCCTGGTCGGGCCGATCCTCGCGCCGGTGATCGGCGGCGCGCTGATCGACAACGCGTCGTGGCAGTGGATCTTCTTCATCAACCTCTTGCCGGGGATCGTCTCGGCCGCGATCGTCGGCACGATGCTGCGCAATCCGGAAGATCCGACCGTCTCGCCGGTCGACGGGCTCGGCGTCGTCTTCATCGCGCTGGGCTTGGGCGGATTGCAGTTCATGCTCGACGAGGGCGAACGGCACGACTGGTTCTCCGACGGCAGCATCGTCGCGGCAACGGCGATTTCGGTCGCCGGCTTCGCGGCGTTCGTGTGGTGGGAGCTGTTCGGGACGCGCACGCCGATCGTCGACCTGCGCGTGCTACGTTCGCGCATCGTCTCGGTCGGCGTGTTTCTCGGCGCGGGGATCGCGGCGACGCTGTTCGGGACGATCCTCATGGTCCCGCAGTACAGCCAGAGCATTCTCGGCTTCACCGCGTACGACAGCGGCGAATTGATGTTCTTCCGCGCGATCACGGTGATGCTGCTCGCGCCCGTCGTCGCGGGGCTCGTCGGCAGCGGCCGCCTCGACGCGCGCATCGTGATGGCGACCGGCTACACGCTGACCGCGATCGGTTCGGTCCTCGTCGCATGGGCGACGACGAGCGACACGTCGTTCGGCCACCTCATCCCCGGTTTGATGATCGGCGGCTGCGGAACCGCGATGCTGTTCATTCCGCTGCTCATCACGATCCAGAGCACGACGAGCCCGCAGGACGCGCCGAAGGCGTCGGCGTTCATCACGCTCGCGTTCCAGCTCGGCGCGTCGGTCGCGAGCGCGCTGTTCGTGACGATGCTCGACCGGCGCACGCAGTTCCACACCGACGCGATCGCCGGCAGCATGACCCTCGCGAGTCCCGCCGCGCACGCGCTGCACAGCATGACGCCGGCGCAACTGGCCGGCCTGGTCGCTGCGCAAGCCACGACGCTCGGCTTCGCCGACGTCGCCTACGCCGTCGCCGCGCTCGCCGTGCTCCTCGTCCCGCTCGTCTTCCTCATGGCCCGCCAACCGCGCGACATGTCGGGCGGCCTCGCCCTCGAATAACCGGGGACACTAAACCTAGCTTTCGGCGTTCCCGATACCAGAAGACAGATGGGAAGGGACCGCAGCTTCGCCGACTTCATGGTCGGCGCGTTGGCGTGTGTCTCCGTGCTCGGGTTCTACGCCGTGCTCAAGGAGACGGAGTTCTATCAGGAACAGCGCCGCCGCCGCGCCGCCGAACGCTGGGCGCTGCCCCGCAAGCGCCGGCGCCGCCGCACCCCGGAGGACAACTGCCGCCACTGCTCCGGCACCGGCGCCTGCGCGGAGTGCGCCCCGGCCGTCTGCCGCGTCTGCAAAGGCACGGGCCTCCAGCCCCACGACGACACGATCGTCACCCGCCTAAGCGCCATCTGGGACGGCGCCGCCTAGCCATTACCTCGCCCTTGTCGGTCATCCAGTAAGGCTGACCCGCGTCGAACGCGGGTCATGCCGTGGCATCGGCGAACGAAGTGAGCAGATGCCTACAGTTGACGCGGTGATGCTCGAAGCGCGGGCCGCGGGGTTCGCCAAGCGCTCGATCAAGAACGAGGCGAAGGCCGCCGCGATCGACCTCGCGATCCGCTGCATCGACCTGACGACCCTGGAAGGGCGCGACTCGCCCGGCCGGGTGCGCTCGCTCTGCGCGAAGGCCGCATTCCCGGCCCCCGGGGCGCCGCGCGTCGCCGCGGTTTGCGTCTACCCGAACCTCGTCGCGGTCGCGAAGGACGCGCTGCGCGGGACCGGCGTCAAGATCGCCTCGGTCGCGACCGCGTTCCCGAGCGGGCTCTCCTCGCTCGAGGTCAAGCTGCGCGACACCGAGGCCGCGCTCGCGGCCGGAGCCGACGAGATCGACATGGTGATCGACCGCGGCGCGTTCCTGGCCGGCAACGAGGCCCGCGTCTTCGAGGAGATCGTCGCGGTCAAGGCGCTCTGCGGCCCAGTTCATCTGAAGGTCATCCTCGAGACCGGCGAGCTGGGCTCGTACGACGCGACCCGCCGCGCCAGCGACCTCGCCCTCGAAGCCGGCGCCGACGTCATCAAGACCTCGACCGGGAAGATCGGCACGTCGGCGACGCTCG
>JAFAMK010000270.1 GCA_019233415.1 Vulcanimicrobiota bacterium | reverse complement strand
CGACGACGTCGTCGTCGGAGGGAACGGCGAGACCGTCGCGATGCGACACGACGACGGCACCCGGAAGATCGTCGCCGGTGAGCCAGAGCAACGGGAAATCACGCGCCGGATTGATGCGCGCGCGCCGCGCGAGGTACGCGCGAAGATGCCCCTCCGGCAGCAGGTTCGCGAAGAACGGCAGCACGCGCACGTGCGGCGATCGGCTCGGGCTGACGAGCTTGCGTTCTGCCGTATAGAAGCTGAGACTCAGCACCGGCGGATCGGGATCGACGAGATAGCTCTCCGCGAAGGTGAAGACGTTGTGGTCGCCGGCGGCGTTCACGATCGAGCCGACGAGGCTCCCGTGCAGATGGACGTCGAGGATGTGTGGTGTCATTCACGCTCGACCTCAAAGAGCGGACGGTCCTCGGGGCTGCGTCCCTGGCCGAGGACTGCGCGCAGCGCTGGGAGGCTCTCGGTCGGCACGAGCACGATCTCCGAACCGACGGCGCGGGCGACGTCTTGGATCGTGCTGAGCCGCGGATCGACCTTGGCGCGCTCGATCTTCGAGAGGTACGTCTGCGTCAAACCAGCTCGCTTGGCGATTGCCTCCTGGCTCAGCTCAAGACGACGACGCCGGTTTGCCAGGGCCTCGGAGATAGGCATGATATGGTCTACCACACGCCAAGTATACCATATTTGACCTAAGAGTAACTAGGTCAAATAGATTCTGACAGGCTCCCCTTAGACTATATCGTGCCTACGGGCACTCGGGGACTAGGCGTCCTCGACGAAGATCTTGCGGGCGACGCGGTAGCTGAGGTAGGCGAGGGCGCCGAAGATCGCGATCACGACGGCGAGGTCGGCGAGGCCGCTGAAGCGGGCGACGGCGCTGCCGCAGATCGCGACGGCGGTCGAGGAGGCCCACAGGTTCAGGCGGGCGAGCGGATTGCTGGCGATGCCGTCCTGCTCGTCGACCGCGGCGATGACCTCGTCGGGGAGCCAGGACGCCTCGCCGATCATCCGCCGGATGATGCCGGCGCGGTCGATCAGGACCGTGTTCTCGGCGTGGATGATCCCGACCGTCGGCTCGGGGAACGCCGTGATCCCGAACTGGGCGGCGAAGTTCAGCGTCGGCTCGGCATCGCCGACGACCAGGCTCCAGCGCTTCGGGTCGGCACCGAACGTCTTCCCGTAGCGCGCCAGGACGGGCGGGCGGTCGTACGTCGGGTCGAGCGTCACTTCGACCAGGTGCAGGTTCCGCTTCGCCGTCTGTTGTTCGAGCTGGCGGAACTTCGCGCTGATCAGCGGGCACATCGCCGCGTCCTGGCAGCGCGTGTAGACGAACGCGAGAACGACGTCGCTGCCGCGCAGCTGCGAGAAGTGGAACGGCTTGCCGGTTTGGTCGACGAACGCGGTGTTGGGCACCGCGTCGCCGAGCTTCAGCCGGGTCACGCGGCGCAACGGCGACGCATCGGTCGTCAGCGCTTGGGTGCTCGTGCTGGTGACGTTGGAGAGCGTCCAGGGCTCCGTCTTGGTGCTCACGTCGGCGTCGATCATCGCACCGGGTTGCAGTTGCGCGGCCCGCGCCCGGGGAACGATACGGAACGGCATCGTCATCGCCGGCATCGAACCGAAGGCGTCGTGGCGAACGATCGCCTCACCGGTCTTCGGCGTCACGGCCAGGACCACGCCGTGCAGCCGCAACGGCGCCGCGTTCGCGATCCCGGGGAACATCAACGAGAGCATGATCGACGCCACGAAGATCATCCACGGCGTGCGGCCGAGCCGGCTGACCGCCGACGACCGCGCGAAGACGCTCATTCGCCGCCCCTGGACGCGCGACGAGCGGAAGGTCGTGCTGATGGGGTTCTTCGGGCGGCTCAGCATCGCGGTCGAGCCGCTGCTCTGCGGGCTCGTGTTCGCAGGGATCACCTTCGGTGTGTTCTTCGCGCCGCGGCTTTCACCGCGCTGGGTCAATCCGGACATCGTCATCATCGCCCCGGTCTTCGGGTTCGGGGTCCTCGCGTGCGCGGTGTGGGCACTCGGCGTCATGCTCGCCCCGGTTCGTGCGCTCGCCCACACGCTTCGACCGATCTACTTGGTCGACGGTTACATTCGCTACCGCGCGCGAGACGAGCATTCGTCGATCGACTGCAACGGCTACGTCGCCGTGCTCACCGAGGATCGCAGCGTCGCGTGCGAGTGGCCGACCCTCGGTCAGATCGAGTTGCCGACGCTGACGCGGCCGGCGCTCTGCGAGTTCACCGAGTACGGCGGCGTGCACACGATCGACGGCCGCCCGACCGGCGTTCTCCCCGGCCGCATCCCGCCGCTCGGCGTCGGGATTCACGGCCGCAAGGAAGAGATCGCCTAGAGCTTGATGTTCAGCGTGTCTTCGGCCGGCCAGACGTGGTTCGCGCCGGACGTGCCGACGACGAGGCCCGCGATGATGAAGATCAGGATCACGCCCGCAATACCCGCCCACATCACCAGCGGCGGAATGCCGGCCGAAATCGGGACTCCGCGTTCATCCTCGAGATCGTACACCTTACGCTCCTCCACCGCGCGGCAGCACGCCGAACACGGCGAGCACGACCAGGAAGCACCCGAACGCCATCAGCGCCAGCAGCACCTTGGTCACGTTGTCGTCGAGCCCCGTCTTCTTCCACTCGCCGCGCAACCCGATCACCGCGAAGGTGAAGACGACGAGCGCACCGATGAAGGCGACCGCTTTCTCAATCGTTGCTAGATCCATCGTCGCCGCCTACCAGAGATAGAAGAGAAAGAAGAGCACGACCCAGATCACGTCGACGAAGTGCCAGTACAGCGTTCCGGCGGTCAGGCCGAAGAAGTGGTGCTGGTCGTAGACGTTCTTCTTGGTCTGGAGCCAGAGAACGAACAGGAAGCAGACGCCGAGGAAGACGTGCAGCCCGTGCATCCCCGTCAGGGTGAAGAACGAGGCGCCGAACGTGTTCCCGCTCCAGCCGCCGATCTGCGCGTGCGCGTACTCGTACGACTGGCCGCCGAGGAAGCCCAGGCCCAGGACGATCGTCAGCCACATGAACAGGTCGAAGCGGCCGCGGTTGCCGTGCTTCCAGTGCTCGAGCGCCCAGTGCATCGTCACGCCGGACCCGAACAGCACGACCGAGTTGAACGCGGCGAACGCCGTGTCGAGACGCGGCAGCTGGTGGCCGTCGACGATCGGCGGCCAGCTCGGGATCGAGTTGCGCAGATAGATGTACGCGAAGATGTACGACGAGAACAGGACGACGTCGGAGAACAGGAAGAGCACGAACCCCATGAGGCGCATGTCCCGCGTCTCCTGGTAGATGATCTCGTCGTGCGCTCCGTGACCGACGTCGTGGCCGTGTTCGGCGACCGATACCGCCATGTGGTGTGCGTCGTCTCCTGGTGTGCTAGTAGGTCGGGACCGGGTGTGACGCCGAGGTCGGCGTCGCTTCGACCGCGCCCGGTGCGGCTTCGAGGCCGATGTACGGGAGCGGGTTGCCGAAGTCGTACGGCGCGGCCAGAACGGCCGGAATCTTCTTGTAGTTGTAGTACGGCGGCGGCGAGGAGATCATCCACTCCAGCGTGCGCGCACCCCATGGGTTCGGGCCGGCCTTCTTTCCGTTGCGCAGGCTGTCGATCAGGATGTAGACCAGCAGCAGCGCGCCGAGCGTCATCACGTACGACGAGATCGACGCGAAGCGGTTCCAGAAGATGAAGGTCCAGCTCGGGTCGTAGTTCGGCACGCGGCGCGGCATGCCGAGCAGTCCCAGCCAGTGCAGCGGCGTGAACGTGCCGTTGAAGCCGATGAAGGTCAGCCAGAACTGGATCTGGCCGAGCGTCTCGTTGTACATGCGCCCGGTGATCTTCGGCCACCAGTAGTACAGGCCGGCGAACAGCGACATGATCGAGCCGCCGTAGAGCACGTAGTGGAAGTGCGCCACGACGAAGTACGTGCCGTGCTCGTGGTAGTCGGCCGGAACCGCGGCGAGGAAGAAGCCGGTCAAGCCGCCGTAGGTGAACGTGATCAGGAAGCCCGTCGCGTAGAGCGCCGGCGTCTTCCAGTTGATCGCGCCGCCCCAGAGCGTCGCCATCCACGAGAAGATCTTGATCCCGGTCGGGATCGCGATGACCATCGTGATGATCATGAACGGGAGCTGCAGCCACGGCACCATGCCGGAGGTGAACATGTGGTGCGCCCAGACCGAGAAGCTCAGCAGCGCGATCGCGACCGAGCTGAACGCGATCATCTTGTAGCCGAAGATCGGCTTGCGCGTGAAGGTCGGCAGAATCTCCGAGATCATTCCGAAGCCCGGGATGATCATGATGTAGACCGCCGGGTGCGAGTAGAACCAGAACATGTGCTGCCAGAGCACGGGCGAGCCGCCACGGTGCGGATCGTAGAACGGCACGTTGAAGACGCGCTCGATGAACAGCGCGGCGAGCGCGGCGCCGAGCGCCGTCGTCGCGATGAACGAGAGCGGCGCGGTCGCGAACTGCGCCCACACGAAGAGCGGCATCCGGGTGAAGGTCATCCCCGGCGCGCGCATCTTGTAGATCGTCACCAGGAAGTTGATCCCGGTCATCGTCGAGCTGACGCCGATCAGGAAGACCGCGATGCACCACAGGTTCGTCCCCGGCGGCCCCTGCAGCGAGATCGGCGGGTACTCGGTCCAGCCGGCGTCGGGTGCGCCGATCAGGAACGAGCTGAACAGGATGACGCCCGCAATCGGGAACATCCAGAACGCGACCAAGTTCAGCCACGGGAACGCGACGTCGCGCGCGCCGATCTGCAGCGGCATGACGAAGTTCCCGAACGCACCCGTCAGCAGCGGGATGACGACGAACCAGACCATCGCCGAACCGTGCATCGAGTAGATCGAGTTGTACGTCGCTGGGCTGACGATCGCGCCGTCCGGCGAGAGCAGCTGCGTGCGGATGATCTCGGCGAGCATCCCCGCGATCATGAAGAAGATCGCGCCGGTGATCATGTACTGGATCCCGATGACCTTGGCGTCGATCGAGAAGATGTACTTGCGGATGAAGCTCGTCGGCTCGGGGTGGATGTGGTCGAGAACCGCGTGGTACGGTCCCGTCTGCACCCCAGGAGCGATCGTCGCCATGCTATGCGTTTCTCCGTTTACTTCTTCGAGAGGCTGACGAGGTAGGCGACCAGGTTCGCGATGTCGCTGTTCGAGAGCTGGTTCATTTGCGCGCTCGGCATCGTTCCAATGTCGCCGGTGAAGCCTGACTTGACGATCGCGGCGACGTCCTGCGGCGTCGCGGCTGCGCCGTTCACCAGCTTGGGATGGTCGGGGTCGTTGAAGATTTTGCCGAGCCCGGGGCCGACCAGCTTCTGCGCGAACGGGCCGGTCGAGTGGCAGGCACTGCACTTCTGGCCGAAGAGGGTCTGACCGGCGTCGGCCTTGCCCTGATCGAGCGCGACCGCCGCACCGGCAGCGCTTCCGCCACCCGCCGCGGCCTGTTGGCCGCCCTGCTTGGCAAACCACTTCGCGAAGTCTTGCTGCGTTTCGATTACCGCGGTCGCCTGCATCCGGCCGTGCGCGATTCCGCAGAACTCGGTGCAGATGATGTGGTAGGTGCCGGGAACGGTCGGCGTGACGCGGATCGTGTTGATGAGCCCCGGGACCATGTCGGCCTTCATCCGCAGCTCCGGAATCCAGAAGCCGTGGATGACGTCGCGCGAGGTGATGTGGATCGTCGTCGGCGTGTTCGCCGGCAGGTGCAGCTCGTTGGTGACCGGATTCGCTAGCTTCGGATAGCGGAACTGGAACCCGAACTGGTAGCCGATCGCCTCGATCGTCAGCACGTCGCCCTGCGAGTTCTGCAGATCGGCCCAGATCTTCGTCGAGAAGATCGCGAGGATGATGACCAGGATCGTCGGGATCGCGGTCCACCAGAACTCGAGGACCGGCGCGTCGTGGATCTGGACCCCGATCATGCTCGCCGGCGCGCCCTTCGGCCGCCGGAACGCGATCGCGAAGTAGACCGTGTAGATGACGACGACGTTGAAGATGACGGCGGCGACGGCGCCGAGGAAGCGGAACAGCGAGTCGATCGCGTCGGCCGGTGCGCCGGCCTGGATCAGGCCGATCGGCAGCGGCAGGGTCTCGACGACGTACACGCAGACCGCGGAGAGCACCACGATGAAGGCGGTGACGGGCCAGAATCCCGGGCCGAGGTTCGTCTTCGGCCTGACGACGCGTTGTGCCAACTGATCCTCTCTGGTCGGCCGCGCATCCCAAGCGGACGCGGCGGGTCGGTCCGCGTGTTCTACCCGCGGACGCTCGACAACTCCCTTACTATGGAGATTCCGAGCGCGCCGGGCGCGGACTTCTCTCGTACCGCGCGCTTGCCGCCAGGACGGTCCTTCTGAACGTCAGCCGCCGTGCGGCGTTGCGCCGGCGAAGCGCCGGACGAGGACGTCGATGTTGGTCAGCACGGTCCCGACGACGACCGCATCGGCACCGGCCGCGAAGGCGGCACGTACGTCGTTTGGGGAACCGATCCCGCCCTCGCAGACCGCGAACGCGCCGCTCGCGGCGCAGGCGCGCACCAGTGCGAGCGCCGGCAGCGCGGTCCCGCGCGTCGCGTCGGTGTAGCCGCAGAGCGTCGTCGCAACGATCTCGGCGCCGGCCGCCGCGGCCCGCGCAGCGTCGTCGGGCTCGGCGCAGTCGGCCATCGCGAGCGCACCGCGCGCGTGGATCGCGGCGACCACCTCGGCGACGCCGCGCCCGTCGGGGCGCGCTCGCTCCGTCGCATCGAACGCGACGATCTCGCACCCGGCCGCGACCACTTCGGCGATCTCGCGCTCGGTCGCCGTGATGTACGGCGCGTAGCCGGCGTAGGCGCGCTTGACGATCCCGACGATCGGGACGGCGACCGCGCGCCGAACCGCACCGAGCCGCGCGAGTCCCTCGGCGCGCACGCCGACCGCGCCGTTGATGACCGCGACGCGGCTCAGCAGCGCGATCGCTTCGGGGCGGTCGAGCAGCGAGTCGGCTTCCGCTTGCACCGAGACGACCAACCCGCCGCGCAGCCGGTCGAGGACCGCAGTGGCGCTCATCGTTCGACGATTCGGTTGGGGACCGGTAGCTCGGCATCGGCGAAGGCCAGCAGCGCGGCGCCGACCGCCGGGTCGTAGCCGGGCGTCACGGGGAGCGCGTTCGGGGCGAGTACGCTGAGCCGCTCGCGGGTCCGCGCGAGAAAGGCTTCATTGAGGAAGGCGCCGCCGGCGAACGCGACCGGGACGGTGCGTTCGGACAGGTGCAGCCGCGCGAGCGTGACCGCCGCGAGCGAGGCGAGGCCTGACGCTGCCTCCAGAACGATCGCCGACGCATCGGGGTCGCCGAGCCGCGCTGCGTCGTGGACGACCCGCGCGAACGACGCCAGCTCGCCGCGCGGAATGCGCCCGAGCAGCGCCGCGGTCGCCAGCTCGCGCAAGTCGCGCCGGTCGAAGAACGCGAGCGCCGCCTCGCCGAGCGGGCTCGCGACGCCGCGGTCGGTCTCGGCCATCGCGTGCGCGAGCGCGTCGCGCGCGACCGCGAACGCGCTCCCCTCGTCACCGAACAGAAAGCCCCAGCCGCCGACTCGCACGCTCGTCCCGTCCGCATCTTCCCCGTACGCCACCGAACCGGTCCCCGCGATCACGACGACCGCCGGCCGCGCATGTACCGCCGCCGCAAGCGCGATCGGCGCGTCGTGCTGCAGCCGCACGCGCGCTGTTGCGAAGACCGGCACTGCGCCATCGAAGTCGTCGTCGTAGCCGGAAAGTCCGATGTGTACCGCCTCGAGCGCGGTATCGCGCGCAAGCCCCGCGGCGTCGAGCGCGCGCATCACCGCTGTTGCACACGCGTCGGCACACTTGCGCGACCCGGCTGGCTCGTCCACATGATCCGCCGGGCCGGCACTTCCACGCCCTCGCACCACACCGCTCTCATCGACGACAACCGCCGTCGTCGAAGACTGACCCCCGTCAACCCCCGCCATAAATCGCATGCGCGCTACGCGCCGCCCTTCGACAAGCTCAGGGTGACGGGGTGTGTGGCGCGACCCTGCGCCGCGACGGGGTGCGTAGCGAGCCCCTGCGACGCGACGGGGTGTGTGGCGAGCCCCTGCGAGGCGACGGGGCTAGCGAGGAACTGCGCGGCGTAGGCGTCGGCGGCGCGTTCGCGTGCCGCGCGATCGCGCAGGCGTGGGATTTCGCCGATGGCTTCGCGGTGATGGTACAACTCGTGCGCGATCGCTTCGTCGATCGCCGCGCGCACGCCGCACACTCCCCCGTCACCCTGAGCTTGTCGAAGGGCGTTCGTGTCGATGCGGATCACGGGACCATCGGGGTCGTACTCGGCGATCAGGTTCACGGAGCCCCAGTCGCCGAGGTCGGCTAGTTCGACGCGCACGCCGTACGCCGCCGCGAGGGCGCGCGCGTCAGGCATCCTTCGACGAACTCAGGACAGGTTGCGCGGTCGCCGAGCGGCGCAGGTCGACGCCGTCGTGGATGAGGCGTTCGCGCAGCAGTGCGGGGTCGAGGGCGCGCGGTGTGACGCCTTGCCGCAGCGAGAGCGCGGCGGCGGTTCCCGCGGCTTGGCCGAGCGTCATCACCGTCGGGGTCAGGCGCGTCGAGGCGAGCGCTTCGTGCGTCGTCGAGATGCAGCGGCCGGCGACGAGCAGGTCGTCGACGCCCTTCGGGACGAGGCAGCGGTACGGGATCTCGTAGGCGGTTCCGGGCGCCAGGCGATGCGTCGTCGTGCCGCTGCCGCTCGGGTTGTGGATGTCGATCGGATAGGCGCTGCGCGCGACGGCGTCGTCGAACGTGCGCGCGAAGAGCACGTCGTCGGCGGTCAGGGTGTACTCGCCGACGATGCGGCGCGACTCGCGCACGCCGATCTGCGTCGCGGTCGCGGCGATCCGCGCGTTCGCGAACCCCGGCACGTCCGCTCGAAAGAAGTCGAGCAGCTGCATGACCTGCGCGCGCGCCTCGACTTCGGCGCGCGTGAGGTCGTCCGGATCGAGCGGGTCGATCCCGACGACGCGCGTCATGTTTACCGTCACCTCGTCGGAATACGGTGTCGCGAAGAACGAGACCAGCTCGCGCGGAACCGTCACCGCGCCACGCGCGCGTGCCGCCTCCCACAGCTCGTAGAGCCCGGCGACGGCGGTCAATGCTTCGGGCGTACGCTCGTGCGTCTTGAGCGAACTGCGCATCTGCTCGGGGCGGTGGCGAACGTACTGCGCCAGAACCGACAAATCGACGTGCGAGAGCCGGAACATCAGCGAGGCCGGCTGGACGCGCCCGCGCGCGTCGCCCTGCTGCGTCGGGACGCCCGCGCTCGCCGCGACGTAGGCATCGGCGGTCGCATCGATCGTGCGCTTCGCGGCGACTTGCACCGTCCCGCCGACCGTCGCGAAGCCGGCGCCTGCGACGCGCCCGTTCGCGACGAGCGCGTCCAGGAACCACGCGTGCAAGAGCAGGTTGACGCCGCTCTCGCCCATCATCTCGAACAGCAGCGCCTTGTGCAGCTCCGGATCGAACGGCGTGATCGTCGCGACATAGTCCGACGCGTCGTGCAGGTGGCCGGGCGAACCGCCGCGCACGACGAGCCGCTCCACGATCTCCTGCGCGATCCCGCCGACGATCCGGTCGTCGCCGGAGTGGAAGGTCATCCACGGCCCCACCATCGATGCGGTCGCCGTTCCGCCGAGGAAGCCGTAGCGCTCGACCAGGAGCGTGCGCGCGCCGGACCGCGCCGCGGCCAGTGCCGCGGCGCAGCCGGCGTTCCCTCCGCCGACGACGAGGACGTCGTACTCGCGCATCGAGCAGCCCTTCGCGGCGCTCGCTGCGCCCTCCGTCAGCCTGCTTCGGGCGCGCTCACATCCGCTGGCTGGCGGTCAGCTCGAACGAGCGCGGCGTCAGCCCGCGCAGCTTGACCGCCTCGTCGAACGAGTTGCGGTCGTGGCCGAACTGGTTCTCGGCGCGGAAGATGCCGAGCCCGATCTGGCCGTAGGTCAGCGCGGCGGTGTCGAAGATGTTGTAGACGCCGAACGTGAACGTCGTGCTGCGCGGCGTCGCATAGCGGACGAAGCCGTTCGCGTAGATGTACCCCGGCCGGTTGAGGCCGTTGTAGCCGTCGAGGTGCTCGGCGTCGATGCGCGTCTCGAACCCGCCCGGCGTCGCGTAGTCGAGCCCGAGCGACTGCTTGTGGAGCGGAATGTCGAGGACTTGCGAGCCGTTGATGATCGTGAGATTCGCCTTGAGGATCGAATCCGGGACGCCGAGCTGCTTCGCCGACTGCAGGTCGTAGCTGTAGTCGGCGAACAGGAACGGGTTCAGGCGCACGCGCCCGCTGATCTCGACGCCTTCGAAGCGCGCCGACGAGAAGTTCGACGCCTGCGCGAACGCCAGGTCGTCGAGCACCGGCGTGATGTTGCAGACGCTCTGGATGCGCGCGAAGTACTGCGCGAGCAGGTCGGCCGGGATGCTGGTCGCGACCTGCGTCGCGGGGACGTTGATGTTGAAGAGCTGGTGCGCTTCGTTGGTGTCGTAGAGGTCGAGGTTGACGATCGAGTCGGCGGCGAAGCGGTGGCTGTACGCGACTTCGAGATCGGTCGCGGTCTCGGGCATCAGCGACGGGTTGCCGATCTGGCCGACGTTCACGCGCGTTCCGGTGTGTGCGGCGAGCGCGCCGCACGGCGGGTTGATGTTGACCGGCGTCGTGTTCAAGTTGCCGCCGGCGAGCGAGGGATCGGGATCGCCTTCCGACTTCGCCGCGCCGATGCGCACGACGTCGGCGCTCGTCGGGCGGTAGACGAACGAAAGGCGCGGATCGATCGTCGAGCCGTGCGTCGACGTGCTCGACTTGACCCAGAGGTTGCCGTAGACCGAGAGGCGCGAGCTGGCCGTGTATGCGTCGCGCAGGAAGACGTTGCCGTCGCCGAGCGCGGCCGGCTGGCGCGGGATCAGGTTCGGCTCCTGGTAGACGTTCCCGGTGACGAGCTGGTGCTGCGCCGAGTAGCCGAAGCCGAACTGGTTGTGCTCGCCGACGATGTCGTCGGAGAACAAGAATCCGGTCGTGCGGTAGATGTTCTGCATGAACCCACCGTTGTAGACCTCCGCGACGGGGTCGTAGCTCGACGGATTGCGGTTGTAGACGACGTTGTACGCATCGCGAAAGCCGTCGACCACGATCTGGTGCCGGCCGAGCGATGTAACGAGGCGCGCGTGATAGTCTTGGTTGCCGATCGCCTGATACGAGCCGTACGCACCCTGCGGGCCGGTCGTCGCCTTCGCCCACTGCTGCGGCGTCATGCACTGCGTGCCGTTGTCGACCGTGACGAGAACGCCGGCCGGACACGATGCCGACTTGCCGACCGGCGCGATGGAGAGCTGCATCGGGTAGGTCGACGAGTCGTTGTCGCCGTTGCCCGTCTTGTCGTCGTACGAGGTTGCGGAGTAGCCAGTCAGCGTCAAGTTCGTCTGCGGCGTGAAGTCCCAGCGCAGCTTGAGCAGGTCGTTGCGCAACAGGTAGTTCGACGAGACGACGTACGTATTGCGCACGATGTTGGCAGTCGTGAAGGTCGTTCCGAGGTTGCCGTTGTTGAAGACCGTCTGCGGCGCGAACGGGCCGTACGTGCCCTGAACGCCGCTGACGAGCGCGTAACCGAGCCGGCCGAACGCGCCGGTCGCGCGCACGTTCGTCGACATCTTGCCCTGATCGCCGACGCCCTGCTCGATGAAGAACTCGCGCGCGCGCGTCGGGTCCCACGTCTGCAGGTCGATGCTGCCGCCGGTCGTGTTCGTTCCGTAGAGCCCGAGCGAGCCGGCGCCGTAGGTCGCCTGGATGTTGCGCAGCGCGAACGGCGGCGAGTCCTGGTAGTTGAACGTCGCGCTCGTCCCCGGCAACACGCCGAGCGGCCCGATCGGGTGGCCGTCGAGCAGCGTCTGCGTCTCGCTGGGCTTCTGACCGCGAATGTCGACGGTCAGGTCGTCGCCGATCGTCGTGTTCTTGTTGCGCAGGTTGACGCCCGGCAGCGTTTCGAGCACCGCGCCGACGCGGCTGAGGTTCTCGTGGATCAGAATTTGCGGGTCGGTGCGGCGCGTGATCGTCGCAGTCGTCTGCAGCGCGGTCGGGCTGTTCGCCGACGCGGAGACGCGGCCGATCTCGCGCAGGTCGCCGTTCGTCGCGGCGCGGTCGACGACGAGCGAAAGCGTCACCGCCGCGTCGTTTGCGTCGACCGCAACGTCGGACGAGCGCGCGGCGCCGTAGCCGATCGCGGAGACGCTGACGTAGTACGCTCCCGGCGGCTGGTTTGCGAAGCTGAACGCACCCGACGCATCGGTGCGCGTCCGCGCGACCGGCGTACCGCCGCGGTAGAGGACGATCGTGGCACCCGGCACCCCGAGATTCGCCTGCTGATCGAGAAGATTTCCGCGAATCGTCGTGCCAGCCGCCGCGGTTGGCGCGGCTTGTGCGGGCGCCGGCGCGGTCTGCGCGAACGCGGCGTTGCTGCTGAGCAGAAACAGCGAAATGACGATCGAGACGAAGGAACGCATGGCTCCTACGTTCCACGGTGGCCTGAACGTGATCTGAACGGCTTAGTGCAGCGATAAGCGCGCCACAATACGTTCATAAGCTTGCGCCGGGAAATTGCGTATAGTGAATATCCTGGTCGTCGAAGACGACGTACGGCTCGCTTCCGTCGTCAAACGCGGCCTCGCCAAGAACGGTCATGTCGTCGACGTGGTGAACGACGGGCGCAGCGGCGAGCAGTTCGCGCAAGAGCCCCGGTACGATGCGATCGTGCTCGACGTGATGCTTCCCGGCGTCGACGGCATCGCGATCACGCGCAGCCTGCGGCGGAAGGGGATCAGCACGCCGATCCTGATGCTGACCGCGCGCGACACCGTCGAAGACACGATCGCCGGGCTCGACGCCGGCGCGAACGACTATTTGCGCAAGCCGTTCGTCTTCGGCGAGCTCGACGCGCGGCTGCGCGCGATCGCGCGCGGCGCGGCGAGCGCGACGGCGAACGTGCTGCGTGTGGCCGACGTCACACTGAACCTCGAGACGCGCAAGGTCGAGCGCGATGGTGAGCCGATCGACCTGACGCTGCGCGAGACGGCGTTTCTCGAATACTTCATGCGACATCCGTCGCAGATCGTGACGCGCGCGATGCTCGAGGACGCACTGTGGGAGCACGGGCGCTACATCGAGTCGAACGTCGCCGAGGTCTACGTCTCGCGGCTGCGCGGCAAGCTGCGGATCGACGGGCGGCCCGAGCTGATCTCGACTTGCCGCGGGTTCGGCTACCGGTTCGCATGATGCGCTGGCGCCCGCGGACGCTGCGCGGACGTCTGGCGGCCGGCCACACGCTCGTCGTCCTCGTCTCGATCGCGGCCTTCGCCTGGTTCGCGAGCGCGCTCTCGGCCGAGATGCAGCGCGCCGACTCCGACAAACGTCTGCGCACGTCCGCCGCGTCGCTGCGCGTCCTGTTCGCGCGCACCGGCCCGCGCAGCCAGCGCGCCGCGCTGCTCGCCGTGCGCGGCGGCGGCGTGCACGGCGCGGTCGTCGACCGTGGCGGCCGCGTCCTCGACGCGCCCGAGGGAATACCGGCCGCCGTCGCCGCGGTGTTCCCGCAGATGGCGCCGTTCCCGACCGTCACGAAGCTGCACGCCGAGCCGGAGGACTTCCGCGTCGTGAAGCTCGCGCTCGACGGAAAGGTGCCGAGCTACGGCCTCTTCTGGCGCGCGGTCGACACGTTCGACGACATCGACCTACAGACGAGCCTCGCGTTCGCAATCGCGGTCCCGCTGATCGCAGCGGCGGCGTTCTTCGCCGGCGATCTCATCACGCGGCGCGCGCTCGCGCCGCTCAACGCCGTCGCCGCGACCGCCGCGTCGATCGAGTCGCGCGACCTCTCGCGCCGCATCGCGCCGGTTCCCGACGTCGCGGAGATCGCGGATCTGAGCGCGACGCTGAACCGCATGTTCGAGCGGCTCGAATCGGCGTTCGCGCGCCAGCGCCGCTTCACCGCCGACGCGTCGCACGAGTTCCGCACACCGCTCTCGGTCATCATCGCGGAAGCCGACCTCGCCGCCGGCGGGCTCGCAAGCGACGCCGAGTACCGCCAGGCGATGCGGCTGATTCTGCGCGAGGCGAAACTGATCGAAGCGATGACGCACGACCTGCTCGTCCTCGCGCGCGAAGAGTCCGGTGCGCCGGCGATTCGCGAACCGGTCGACCTCGCGAACGCCGTTACCTGCGCGGTCGAGCGTCTGTACGACCTCGCGCGCTCGCGCCGGATCACGATGCGCGCGCGCTGTACCGAGCCGGCGCTGGTCGCCGGGAACCCGACCTCGATCGCGCGGATACCGATCGCGCTGCTGCACAACGCGCTCAAGTTCAGCGACGAGGGAACGCGGATCGACGTCACGGTGGACGTGGTCGACGACGCGGCACGGCTCGTCATTGAGGACGAAGGGCCGGGATTCTCCGACGAGGGCCTCGCGCGCGCGTTCGACCGCTTCTGGCGCGCCGACACACACCGCGACGGCGAAGGCTCCGGGCTCGGGCTCGCGATCGTCAAGTCACTGGTCGACGCCGCGCACGGCACGATCGTGCTGACGAACCGCCTCCCGCGTGGCTGCCGCGTCACCGTCGCGTTCCCCGCGATCGGTCGCGCCGCAGCGGCGGACAGCACCGATTCAGCGAGCGTTCAGCCGGTGCGCGTACCGTCGCCGAGCGCCCTCACCGCATAGGAGACCCATGCCCACGCCCCGCTCGGCCGTCCTCGCGATCTGCCTACTGCTCATCGCCGGAGCGGAGGGCCAAACGGCGGCATCGCCCGGACCGCCGCTGCGGCTCGCGGAGACGATCCCGCTGCCGGCGACGGTGCACGGAAAGTTCGATCACCTTGCGGTCGACCGGCGCGGAAACCGGCTTTTCGTCGCATCGGAAGATGCGGGAGCAGTCTACGTCGTCGACCTCGCGAGCGGAAGACCGGTGGGCCGCATCGGCGGGCTTGCGCGGCCGCACGCGGTCTTCTTCCACGACGATCCCGCGCGTCTCGTCGTCACGGACGGCGGCACCGGCACGGTGCATATCTACGACGGTACGACGCTGCGCCCGCTGCGCACGGTCGCGCTGCGCAAAGACGCCGACTCGCTCGGCTACGACGCATCGCTCAACGCACTCTACGTGGAGAACGGCGGTGGCGAAGCCGGCGCGTCATGGTCGGCCGTCAGCGCGATCGACCTCGCGACGGCGCACACGACCGCCGAGATGCACGTCGCCGCCAAGACGATCGACGGTATCGCGCTCGACACCTACCGCCCGCGCACCTACGTCGACGACGTCGGCGGAAATGCCGTCGTCGTGATCGACCGCTGGGAGCACCGCATCGTCGCGCGCTGGACGATCGCCGGGGCGCGCGGCCCCGTCGCGCTCGCGCTCGACGAGCCGCGCCAGCGGCTTTTCGTCGGCTGCCGCAGCGGCGCAGTCGTCGTCCTCGATACGAACACGGGCCGCATGGTGCAGACGCTCGCGATCCCGGCGGGCGTCGACGACCTCGCGTGGGATGCGGCAAGCCGCCGACTCTACGCAGCCGCGGACGGCGTGGTCGCCGTCTATCAGCAAACCGACGCCGACCACTACACCGCGTCGGGCACGGTCCCGACCGGACCGCACGCGCGCACGGCACGGCTCGTTCCGGAACTCGGCCGCTACTTCGTCGCCGCGCCGGCACACGCCGGGCACCCTGCTGCGATCCTCGCTTTCGGGCCGGTCGGCGTCGCGCCGTACGTGGCACCGTCGCCGCAACCGCGCACGCCGGTCGACGCGCCGGTCGCCGAAGCCCTCGTGCGCCACATGCTCTCGATGCACCCCTACCTGCGCAAGATGGGCCTGCACGTCGTCCCGCCCGGCGGCTCGCAGAGCATCCTGATCGCGAACGGCAACGCGACGCGCCTCGGGATTGCGACGACCGACGCCGACTTCGCCGCGGTCGCGTCCGGCACGACCTACGGCCCGGCGATCCCCGACGGCGCGTTCTACAACATGAAGATGCCGATGTTCGACGCGCAAAACCGCCGCATCGGCATCCTCGTCATGGAAATCCCGTTCACCACCGCCCGCGACGAAACCGACGCAGCCCACCGCGCCGAAGCGATCCGCGCCGAACTCGCCGCCCAAATCCCAAGCCTCGACGCACTCTTCCGCCGCTAGGCGCGTTTGGGGACGACGACCAGGACGACGGCCTCATCAGGGTCGACGCCGGCCAGCTCGTCGCGGGCAAGGCCGATGATCTGCGCGGCTTCTGCCATCCCGGCGAACGTGCCGATTCGTCCCGCGCGCAGGAGGAAGACGTCGGGCAGCGCGCGGCCAACGTCACCGAAATTCGTGTGCTCGTCGATCGCGCGCTCGAGCACGCGGTCGACGTTGCCGGCGCGCGCCGTATAGCTGACGGCACCGGCAAGGATCAACCGCACGACGCCGCGAGCGTCGACGACCGCGCTCTCCTTGCCGTTCGCGACGACGACGAGGCCGGTAGCGCGCGCGACGATGCGAACCGAGCCGTCGCCGCGCAGATGCGCAGCGGCAGCGTCGACCTGCGCGGCTTCGTCGGCCGTGGCTACCTGCTGCGCGCCTTCGGCGAGCGCGGTCGCACCCGCGGCGGTCGCGCGCACGCGATTGCGCGCCGTGTCCACTTCGACGACGACCTCCACACGGTCGGGTGCGGCGCCGGAGGCGATCGCAGCGTCGACCGCTTCCCGGCGCACGCGGGCGAGGTCGTCGGAGGCGGGGTCGACGATCGTCCGCTCGACGACGTCCCGAACGAGCGCCAGCGCGACACCGAGCGGCGAGATCACCTCGGCGTCGTGCGCGATGCGGTGTGCGAACCCCAGCCGCTGCGCCACGTACGGCACGAGCGCCGCCGCGCCGCCCCCGCCGCCGACGAGGACGGCGTTCGTGCGGTCGAGCCCGTAGTCGGCGATCAGCTCATCCAGCGTCGCGCGCAGCCGTTCCGTCGCGCGATCGAGAACCGCCCGCGCGAAGACGTCCGCGCTGAGCCCGAGCGCCTCGCCGACACGTTCGCAGGCAAGTCGTGCCGACTCGGCGTCGCCGTGCGCGAACGCGCTGTCTGGCACGGCACCGAGCGCGTTCGCCGCGCAGGTCGGTGTGATCGCGATTCGTTCGCCTTCCAGTCCGACGAGCGCGGCGATCCCGCCCTCGAGGTCGGCACGCGCTCCCGCGATCACGCCCGGCGCGCTGAACGCGGCGTAGTGATAGCCGGCGATGTGGGCCGAGCGCGGGCCGATCTCGACGACACGGCCGCCGGCAACCCGCACGAGCGAGCCGCCCGCGATGGCGATCGTGCGAACGTCGAGTGTGCGCAGGAGCGTGCGGTGTCCGCCGATCCGCGCCGGGCGCATCTGCGGTTGACCGCGGCGAATCACCGAGCAGTCGGCGCTCGTGCCTCCGACTTCGATGAAGATGCCGTCGGTGACATTTTCGTGGAAGAGCGCGCCGGCGATCCCCGCCGCCGGTCCCGAGAGCATCGTCAGAATCGGACGGCGTTCGACCTCGGCGACGTCCATCACGCCGCCGTCGCTGCGCATGATCATCAGCGGCGCGGGGATGCGCGCCTCGGCGACCGCCTGCGCCGTGACGCGCGAGGTCCGCAGCATCCGCGGAAGGATCGCCGCGTTCAGCGCCGCGGTCCGCGTGCGCGCACGCAAGCCGTACTGCGTCGAGACTTCGGACCCACTCGTCGCCGCGAGGCCCTGAGCGCGCGCCGCGGCGACCAACGCCACCTCGCGCCACGGCCGGTCGACCGCAAACGGTTCGCTGACCGCAAGCGCTTCGATTCCCGCAGCTCGTGCACGGTCCAGCGCGCTGCCATCGTGACCGTCGAGCCACGTCGGCGCGAAGCGTACACCTTCGGCGAGCGCGAACGGAGCAAAGCGCGCGAACGCGCGTGCGAGCCGGTTGCCGAGCGTGACGACGCCGACTTTCGCGACATCACCTTCTAGCAGCGCGTTCGTCGCCTGCGTCGTCGAGTGGGCGATGAATGCGATCGACGCCGGGTCGATGGCGTGCTCGCCGAGTAGCCGCTCCAGCCCCGCGACGATCCCGGCAGCGACCCCGTCGGGATGATCGTGCGTCGTCGCCACCTTGACCGAGGCGACCATCCGACGCGTCGCCGCATCGACCGCAACGACGTCCGTGAACGTCCCCCCAACGTCGATCCCGATCCGCAGCCGTGGCGCCTCATCCAAGGCCGAATGCGCGGGAGTCAGCCGAGCAACTCGTCGACAGAGAGCTCGATATATGGAAACGCCGCGAAAGCGACCCTCTCGTCACCGCGGAACAGCGCCCGCTGCCTGTAGCCGAGGTCGTGCGGTTCGCCGTATATCTCGACCGTGCGCGCCTTGACGTCGACGATCCAGTAGTCGCTGATCGCCGCTTTCGCGTACAGGCGTAACTTCTTGCCGCGATCGATGGCGAGGCTCGTGTCGCTTACCTCGACGACTGCGAACGTGTCGGCGGCATTCGGGAGGCGTTCGCGGAAGAGATCGTCCCGTAAGTGCAGCAGCGCGAAGTCCGGGAAGGGTTTCGAGCGGCCCGACATGATGACCGGCAGCTGTGCCCAGATGGCGGCTCGGTCACCTAGTGCTCGCTGCAGATGCTGCTGGATGCGCCATACCATCGACGCATGCGGCGCGTTCATCGTCTCTCGGGCGATAATCTCGCCTTCGACCAACTCGACGCGCTCGTCGGGTCCGAGGATGCCGGTTTCGAACATCTGGTCGAATTCGTCGACCGTGAACCGGCGGACCGAGCTTTCAGGAGTTTGTAGTTCTGCTGCCATGTCACTCACCGATCTCACCATGTCCGTATCATCGGGAGGTTGCCGCGGTGTGTCCATACTCAACTCGGGCTCAGCCGGCGCCGACGTCTCCGGTGGAGACGATGGTACGATAGGCCATCACGACGCGACCGTCCTCAGCAAAGCGGGCGAACAGCGCGCGGATCGCGGCGTGCAGGTCGTCCGCGACCGGGCCCGCTTTCGGGAGGTACGAGGAGCTGCGGGCGCGCGCGAGGACGCCTTCGATGTCGAGGTGCTGCTCGTTGCGCACGTCGATGCGGCGCTTGACGACCCAGCCTTCGAACTCTTCGAACGCCTGCAGCGCGTCGGCGCGGCGCTGCTCGGTGTCGTCGGTGGCGTACGCCCGCACGAGGTCGCCGTACGCCGCGGTGAACGGGTCGCTCTCGTCGCGCTCGTTGTAGACCACTGCGGCGCGGCCGCCGGGGCGCAGAATGCGGACGATTTCCTCAAACGCGCGCGCATGGTCGAACCAGTGGAACGCCTGGAACGCCGTGACGAGGTCGACGCTCGCTTCGCCGAGCCCGGTCGCTTCCGCGCTGCCGTCGATCCACTGCTCGCGCGGGTGCGGCTCCGCGGCCTCGCGCATCGCGCGGTTCGGCTCGACCGCGAAGACCTGCGCGCCGCGGTCGGCGAGCAACCGCGACGAGATGCCGGTACCTGCGCCGAGGTCCGCGACGACGACGTCGGCCGGATCGCCGAGCCCGTCGAAGAGCGCGTCGAAGGCCTCCGGCGGATAGGACGGCCGCCCGACGACGTAGTCGCCGGCGCGGGTCGTGAAGCGTTCGGTGAAGCTCACTTCAGCGCGCTCGCCAGCTCGTCGTAGAGATACGTCATCGTTTCGATTCCGCCGAAGAACTGGTGCAGGTCGAACTTCTCGTTCGGCGCGTGGATCGCGTCGTCGGGGAGGCCGACGCCGATCAGCACCTGCGGCAAGTGGAGAACGCGGTCGAAGGACGAGACGGGACCGATCGTCCCGCCGGTTCCGATGAAGACCGGCGGCTTGCCGAAGCCCAGCTCCATCGCGCGGGCCGCGGCTGCGACGGCAGGGTGGTCGCGCGACGTCTCGACCGCCGGCGCATCGCCCTCGAATACCTCGACGTCGACGCGCACGCCCTTCGGCGCGACGCGCTGCACGTACGTCGCCACCGCGCGCTTGACCGCATCGGGGTCCTGGTGCGGAACGAGCCGCGAGGTGAGCTTCGCCTTCGCGAACGACGGGATGATCGTCTTCGTGCCCTGGCCCTGATAGCCGCCGTACATCCCGTTGATCTCGAGCGTCGGGCGGAACCACATCCGCTCCAGCGGCAGCCGTGCGTTCTCGCCGGCCAGCTCGGGAACGCCGAGCGCGTGCGCCTCTTTGGCGGGATCGAACGGCAGCGCCGCGATCTCGGCGCGTTCGCGGGGTGAGAGCTCGCGCACGCCGTCGTAGAAGCCGGGGACGACGACGCGTCCGTGCGCGTCCTTCAGCGAGGCGAGAATCTGCGCGAGCGCTTCCAGCGGGTTCTTCACCACGCCGCCGTAGTAGCCGGAGTGCAGGTCGCTCGTCGGCCCGTGCACCGTGATCTCCCAGCGCACGAGCCCGCGCAGCGAGGTCGTCAGCGACGGAACGTCCTCGGCGAAGACCGCCGTGTCGGAGACGACGACCACGTCGCACGCCAGCCGTTCCTTCTCGCGCGCGAGAAACGCCTCGAAGCTCGGCGAGCCGATCTCTTCTTCGCCCTCGAAGACGACCTTGACGTTGATCGGCAGCTTTCCGTTCACGCGCAAATGCGCTTCGAGCGCGGCGACGTGCATCAGGCACTGGCCCTTGTCGTCGACCACGCCGCGGCCGTAGATTTTGCCGTCACGCACCTGCGCGTCCCACGGCGGCGAGGTCCACAGCTCCTTCGGGTCGTCGGGCTGCACGTCGTGGTGCCCGTAGATCAGGATCGTCGGCGCGCCCGGCGCGCCAAGCCATGCGCCGTACGCGACGGGATTGCCGTCGGTTTCGAGGACGAGGGCCTCGGTGAGCCCCGCGGCGCGCATCCGCTCGACTGCATGCTCGGCCGAACGGCGCACGTCGGCACGGTGGTCAGGCTGCGCGGAGATCGACGGGATCGCGACCCAGGTCTTCAGTTCGCCGAGATAGCGGTCACGGTTGGCACGAACGTGTTCGATGAGGGCGTCGGCGTGGGGGGCGAGCATCCCGCCCCCTTCGCCGGGCGTTCAGCCGCGTCCCCAGGTCGCAATGCGCGGCGGCGGTTCCGCGCTCGGCGCGGCCGAGGCAGTGCGCTGAGGCGGATGCTGCTCGCGCAGTTCCTCTTCGCGCGGCTCGTCGAGGTCGATGCGAACGCGCAGGCGCCAGGCCCCGAGCACGATCGCGAAATGCGTCGCCATGATCGTCATGGTCAGGCCTCCCGCGTCGACCAGAGCCGGATGCTTGCGACGATCGCGACCGCCGCGATCGCCCAGGCGGCGAGTCCGCGAAGCCACGGCGAGAGGGCGATCAGCGGATGCGTATTCGAGCTCGAGCCGCCGCTGTCGACGTAGGCGAGCGGGTTGAGATAGTTCAGCGCGACGATCAGCGCATGGAACAGCCACGGCAAGTTCGCCGCGGTGAGTCCGCCCAGGATCAGGAACACGGCCCAGCTCAGCCCGGCGATGAGCGGAGCGCGGCCGGGTAGCCGCGCGGCGACGAGCCAGATCAGCCCGTACCACATCATCGTCACGCCGAAGCCGATGACGATCGAACGAAGTACGTGTTCGCCGTCGAACTGCAGGTTCGGCAATGCGCCGAAGAGCGAGACCACCGCGAGCGCGAAGAGCAGCGTCATCACGAAGGCGGCGACGATTGCGCCGAAGTCGACTGCGAGGTATCCCCAGGCGATCGCTTCTCGCGGCCGTGGCCGGGTCCAGGTTATCGCGGTCGTCGACCACTCGGCCTGCAACCCACAGGCGACGATCGTCCCGGTGAGCAATGCGCCGAACATCGCGCCGACGACGAGGTCGGAGACATGGATCACACCGATCACCGAATGGTCGGAGTGCGCGCTGCTCAGGATGCCGATCGCGGCCAGCGCAAACCCCGCCAGCAGCACGATCGCGTAGTTCCTCAGCGTCCTGCGCACGCGGCGCAGCTCGACGTATTCCATCAGTGGGTCCCTCCGTCGTCGACGGTGTCGAGGAAGAGATCTTCGAGCGAACGGTCGAGGACGCGTACGCCGAGCGCGCCGAGCGCGCCGAACCGCGCGACGACCGCGTCGGCGCGTCCGTTCGCATGCGCGCGCACGCTCGTCCCGACGCGTTCGATGCGCATCTCGGCGTCGAGTCCCCCGAGGTCCGGGACCTCGCGCTCGAACGTCGCCTCGACGACGCGTGACGACTCGCGCAGCGCGTCGAGCTCGCCCGCCAGGACGATCTGGCCGTCACGCATGATCGCAACGCGGTCCGCCGCGCGATCGACTTGGCCGATCTGGTGCGACGAGAGCAGGATTGCGGCACCGTTCGTCGCTGCGTCGATCAGCAGGTCGAGAACGACGCGCTGCATCACCGGGTCGAGCCCGCTGGCCGGCTCGTCGAGGATCAGGATCGACGGCCGGTGCGCGACCGCGACGATCAGCGCGAGCGCCGTCTGCTGGCCTTTCGACAGCTTCCCGGCCTTCTTACGTCCGTCGAGCCGGAACGTCGCGAGCAGTTCCCGCGCGAACGCTTCGTCGTACGCCGGCTGCGTGCGCCGCGCCAACTCGACGTGCTGCGCGACGGTCATCCAGTTGTAGAGCGCGGGGCGCTCGGGGGCGTAACCGATGCGCGCGAACGTCAGCGGCGTCAGCGGCGCGCCGTCGAACCGTACCGTTCCGGCTTCCGGCCGGGCGAATCCGAGCAGGCAC
Source organism: Vulcanimicrobiota bacterium (assembly GCA_019233415.1). Taxonomy (GTDB): domain Bacteria; phylum Vulcanimicrobiota; class Vulcanimicrobiia; order Vulcanimicrobiales; family Vulcanimicrobiaceae; genus Vulcanimicrobium. The sequence goes on along the minus strand of JAFAMK010000270.1, from coordinate 2,803 downwards.
TTGAACGTCGTCGTCTTGCCCGCGCCGTTGCGGCCGAGCAGGCCGCACACCGAACCCGCGGGGACGTCGAGCGTGACGTCGTCGGCGGCGAGCACGTCGCCGTAGCGTTTGGTCAGACCGCTGATCGCGATCACGTTGCATCCTCCGAGTACCAGCGGGCGATCGCGGCATCGGCGATCGCGCGAACTTCCATGTGCGTCACCCCGAGCGACCGCGCTTCACGCACCACGTTGTCGATCTCACGGTCCACGACGTCGGTCGCCACGCGGCGCGTTTCGCCGACCGCACCATTCTCCCGAACGAACGATCCGCGGCCCGGCGTGGTGGCGATGACACCGTCGCGCTCGAGGTCACGATAGACACGAGCGACCGTATTCGGGTTCAGCTTGAGGTCATGCGCGAGCCCCTTCACGGTTGGTAGCCGCTCACCCGGGGTAAGCGCACCAAGCGCAATCGCTCGTTTGATTTGCTCGGTCAACTGTGCATACAGTGGGGCGCCCCCATGTGGGTCGACCGAGAAGAATGCGGGCGGCACCGTGTTTAGAGCGTGATGCCCCAGCCGCGGAACAGCTGCGAGTCCCGCGGGACGCGGACGAGCGTCGGGACGGGGACCGGACGAATTGACTGAGGACGGAAGACCGGGCGATTCTTTTCCATGACGGGGACCTCCAGGGCCAGCGTGTATTAGTTCAACTAATACGATTTATACTACTTATACTAGTCGCCGTCAAGGGGGTTCGCACTCCTCAGCACTTTATTGCGCTTCTGTCCAACCCGAGCGTGCTTTGAATCATGGGGCGATCGAGACCGAACCGCAGCTCGTTCAGGAACCTTGAAACGGTTCTCCTAACTGGACGTGGGCAGCCGGGCCCCCGACCTTGCCGCGCTCGACGTCGAAGCTGTGGGGCTGACCGTCGTAGGCGCGCAGTTGCGTCTGGTAGGTGCCGTACTCCCACCAGAAGCGGTCGTCGAGCTTGTCGATCACATCGCCCGTGCGTAGGCCGGCGACCCAGGCCGGACCGCCGGCACGAACCAGCGCGCGCATGTAGCCGTCGGTCGGTTTGAACAGGACGTAGAAGTACGTCGGGCGCGGATCGGTCGGGTCGAAGGCGAGCCCGCGGTCGAAGACCTCGCCGGCGAACGCCGCGTGCTCGCGTGCCCACACGCGCAATGCGAACAGCGCGTCGAGCGCGGCACGCCGCACGGCACCCTGCGCGTGCCACTCTGCGACGTTCCAGCCCGCGCAGTCCGCGAGCGTCAGACCGACGTCGCGTGCGTCGCGCGCGAGCGGCGTGACCCCGACGCGAATCACCGCGGCGTACGCCTTGGTACGGCAATCGCTCGCGGCGGGATCGCTCGGCGCATCGACGATGCGATAGCCCGGCCAGCCGCGACCGACGGCAGCGGCGACTTCGTGCGCTGCCGCAGCACCGTCCGGCGTGCCGTCACCGACGACTGCGACCGCGCGCGACGCGGACTGCGGCGCGAACAGTCCATCGTTCATCGTCGCTGCTGCGGCGGTGCGCGGCGGAAACGGCGCCGTCCCGAACAATCCGGCACCCGCGATAACGACGACGATCGTTCCCGCCGTCGCGACCGCAACTTGCCACGGCAAGACGAGGCGCGTGATCCGCTCGACGCCGATCCCGGTGAAGTTCGCGACCCAGACGTTCTGTGTGTTCGTCGGATCGCAGACGTTCTGCACCTGAACCACCGCCATCACGGCGGCGACCAGCGCGACGGCGGGGAGCACGTGCAGCGTCGCGAGCACGGTATAGACGCCGATCCCGACGCCGTACGGATTGAGCGGCCCACGGTAGAGCGCAAGCGGCGAGAGCAGTCCGAAGAGCACCACGTATGCGAGCGGCGAGCGCGGCGCGGCCGCGGCGACGAGCGGCGTCACCGCGGCTTGCACCTCCTTCGTCTGCGCCGCGACCAGCAGCATCCCGATTCCGATCATCAGGATCGTCGCCGGCGCAACGTCCTCGATCCCGCGCACCCACGCCGCAACGAGCGTCTTCACCGCCTCCCGCGGCTTCGTAACGAGCGCACCATAGACGGCGGCCAACGCGAAACCGACGATCGCGTCGAGCCCAAACCCCGCCAACAGCACGAGCGGCAGCACCGGCGTAATCAGTGCAAATGGCCCGACCCGCCGTCCACTGCGAGTGCCCCCGTCACCCTGACCACCACCCCCGTCATCCTGAGCTTGTCGAAGGACGACCTTCGTCGCATAGTCGCGGGTCGTGCGCGCGCGAACGAGCGCGTATGCGACGAGCACGACCGCCTGCACCGCGAACAGCACGAGCGCGTAGCCCTGAAACGTCGCGCGATCGACGCCGAAGACCGTGCTGTAAAACCTCCACTGCGCGATATTGAGGATGTAGCCGAGCCCGAACGCAAGCAGGAACAGCGTCGCCGAGGTCGCGCGCGGGACGCCGACGGTCATCATCACCGGCAGGACGATCGTGCCGATCATGATGATCGCGCCGAGCCCGGTGACGGTCGTGAACAGCACTGCGACGACCGCGCACAGCAGCAGCGAGAGCAGCAGCGGCCGGTCGCCGCCGAACTCGGCCGCGTAGGTGACGAGCGTCTCGGCGATGCCGGTCGAAAGAACGACGCGACTCAACAGCGCGCCGAAGAACAGCGTCGCGTACACCGGTGCCAGCTTCACCGCACCCGCTGTGAGGATGCCGGCGAGGTCATGCACGCCGGCGATCGCCGCAGTGGCAAGCGCCATCAGCGGAACCGCGAGCAGCGCCGGCAGCTTGCGCGCGATCATCAGCCCCGCGAGCGCGAG
>JAFAMK010000204.1 GCA_019233415.1 Vulcanimicrobiota bacterium | reverse complement strand
CGCTGTGGCCGGGTCCGGCGATCGACGCGGTCCTGTTCGACGGTCACCGCTACATCGTGAACGATCCGGTTCCCGCGTTGCTGATGATCCCGCTCGTCGCGTTCGTCGGCGTCGCGGCGAACCAGACGCTGCTCGCGTGCCTGCTGTGCGGGGTTGCCGTTGGCGCCGCGTACCGGTTCCTCGAACGCATCGGCGTCACGACGCCGCGCACGGTCTGGCTCGTCGTCTTCTTCCTGTTCGGCACCGATTTGCTGTGGTGCTCGATGCTGGGCGACGTATGGTTCGTCGCCGAGACGTCGGCGGTCGCGTTCGTGATGCTCGCGCTCTGCGAGCTGGCGGGAAAACGCCGCGGCTGGCTCGTCGCGCTGTGGATGGCGCTCGCGCTCGGCTCGCGCTTCACGCTCGTGATGGCGCTGCCGGTCGTGCTGTGGTGGACATGGGACGGCTTCCTCGCGCGCGAGCGGCGGCCGCGCTCCGCGCTCGCGTTCGTCGTCGCGATGATCCCGTTTTTCGTGGCGTGGATCGCGTACAACGAAGCGCGTTGGCACATCCCGTGGGACGCCGGCCACACGATCTTCTACCACGAGGACCCGTTCATGGGCTCGAAGACCGGCTCGCCGTTCGGGCTCGCCAACGTGCCGACGGAGCTGTACTCGTTCTTCGTCGTCCCGCCGGTGGTTCACGGCGCGTTTCCGTACGTCGAGCCGCTGGCGTTCGGGACCGCGCTGTGGTTCACGAGCCCGGCGCTGTTGTTCGCGCTGCTCGCGCGCGCGCCGGTCCGGCTCGTCGTCGCGCTGTGGCTCGCGACGCTGCTCGTCGCCGCCCCGTCGCTGCTGTACTACGCGAACGGCGGCTCGCAGTTCGGGATGCGGCATGCGCTCGACTTCGAGCCGTTCCTGCTCGCGCTCATGGGGCTGGCAGCGCGCCGCCCGCTCGGTCTCGTCTGGCGCGGCGCGCAGGCGCTGATCGTGGCGAGCGCGGTCGTGGGTATATGGGGATGTTGGTACTGGTCGGTATTCCTACGCCACGGTACCTAGCCGTCGCTGCGCACTCGTTGGTTCCTGCCCCTCTCTGGGTAGATGGAAGACCGCAGATCACCGAGGGGGATACTGAATGGAAGAACGCAACGTGATGGTCGAACGCGGGGACGGTGGCTCCGTCGCGACCTTCAGCTTGGTCGCCGTCGTCCTGGTCGTCGCGCTGGTCGCGCTCTTCGTGTGGCAGCCGTGGAACACGAACAGCACCACGCGCACCGACAGCACGAACACGACCGTGACGACCCCGGGGAATTCGCAGGGCGGAACGACGTCGGGTTCGTCGTCGACCACCACCAACAACAACACTGGCGGAGGAACGCACTGAAATGGAACGTCGCGACGACCGCATCGAGACGGTCAAAGAAGACGCGCGCGACGCGCTCGACGAGATCAAAGAACGCGCCAAGGCCGTCGGAGCGCACGTCAAGCAAGTCGCTCACGACATGAACGCCGACGCCCACAAGGCTCGTCGCGAAGCGCGCGACACGGGCGAGGGGGTATAGGCAGATGGGCGGAATCATCTGGACGCTGGTCGTCCTGCTGTTCGTGTTCTGGCTGATCGGGTTCGTGGCGCACGTCGGCGGCGGCCTCATCCATCTGCTGCTCGTGCTGGCGATCATCGTCGCGGCGTTCAACCTGCTGACGGGGCGCCGAACGACGGTCTGACCCGAAGGGAACGGCACCGATCTGAAGACCGCGACGAAAGACCGGCTCGCCGAGTACGACCGCAAACGCGACTTCTCGGCGACGCCGGAACCCAGCGGGACGAAACGCAAGCGGGCTTCTACCAAGAAGCCCAGCTTCGTCGTGCAGGAGCACCGTGCGACGCGGCTCCACTGGGACTTCCGGCTCGAAGCGGCCGGCACGATGCCGTCGTGGGCCGTCACCCGGGGACCGACGCTGGTTCCGCTCGAGAAGCGGCTCGCGATGCACGTCGAGGACCATCCGCTCGACTACCAGACGTTCGAGGGTGTGATCCCGGAGGGGAACTACGGTGCCGGCGAGGTGATCGTGTGGGACAACGGCACCTGGGAGCTGGTCGAAGGCGACGACCCCGTTGCCGAGATCGCAAAGGGAAAACTCAAGTTCGTCCTGCACGGCAAGAAGCTCAAGGGACTCTTCACACTGGTGAAGATCAAGCCGCGCGAGGGCGAGCACGGCGAGCCGTGGCTGCTGTTCAAGGACCGCGACGAGTTCTCCGACCCCACGTGGAAGATCGAAGACCATGCGGAGAGCGTGAAGTCCGGAAAGACGCTCGCCGACCTGCAGCGCTCGCGCAAGGACGCGCCGATCTGGAAGAGCAACCGCAGCGCCGCGCCCGACGGGACCGCGGTCAAACGCGCTGCGCGACGCGCGGTGGCGACCGACCCGATCCCGCGCGACGCGAAGCCGATGCTGACCACGCTGGTCGACGCGCCGTTCGACGATCCGCGCTGGCTGTTCGAGCTGAAGTGGGACGGCTACCGCGGGATCGCGGTCGTCGAAGCCGACCGCGTTACGCTGACCTCGCGCAACGGCAAGGATCTCTTGCACCAGTTCCCCGAGATGAAGGCGCTCGCCGGCGCGTTCCGCTCGATCCCGGTCGTCGTCGACGGTGAGCTGTGCGTCCTCGACGAGCAGGGGCGTCCGGACTTTCAGCTGCTGCAGTCGCGCGACAAGCCCGACGTGCGCGGCCAGAAACAGCGCCGCAAGCCCTCGCCGGTCGTCTACGTCGTGTTCGACCTGCTCTACGCCGACGGGCGCGACGTTCGCGAGCGCCCGCTCGACGACCGCAAGCGATTGCTGGAAGAGCTGATCGTCCCCGACCGCGGCGTGCTCTACTCGAAGCACGTGCTCGAACACGGCAAGGAGCTGTTCCACCACGCGGTGCAGCGCGGGCTCGAAGGGATCGTCGGCAAGCAGCGCGCGTCGCCGTACCGCTCGGCGCGCTCGCGCGAGTGGGTGAAGATCAAGGCGAAGCAGCGCCAGGAGTTCGTGATCGGCGGCTGGACCGAACCGCGCGGAAGCCGCAAGGAGTTCGGCTCGCTGCTGGTCGGGTACTACGAGGGTGATGTGCTGCACTACGCCGGTCACGTCGGGAGCGGGTACGACGGCGAGTTGCTCTCGTCGCTGATGAAGAAGCTCGATCCGCTCGCGCGCAAGACGTCGCCGTTCGCCGACATGCCCAAGCCGAACACCCCGGCGCACTTCGTCCGCCCCGAGCTGGTCTGCGAAGTCGCGTTCGCCGAGTGGACGCGCGAGAACATCCTGCGCCAACCGGTCTTCGTCGGGCTGCGGATCGACAAGGACGCGAAGAGCGTCGTGCGCGAGCGCCCGCAGCACGCCGACCCCGACGCATGACGGCGCGGACCACGCGCAAGAGCGCCGACGTGCAGGCCGTCGTCGACGGGCGCGCGCTGAAGCTGACGAACCAGGACAAGGTTCTCTTCCCGGCCGACGGCTACACGAAGGGCGACTTGATCGCGTACTACCGCGCGGTCGCGCCGGTACTGCTGCCGTATTTGCAGGGCGTGCCGCTGACGATGGAGCGCTATCCCGACGGGATCGCGGTGACGCGCGCGTTCTGGGAGAAGCAGATTCCGCGCTTCGCGCCCGACTGGGTCGGGCGGGTGACGGTGCCGTCGGAGCACTCGGCACGCGGCGAGGTGACGTTTCCGATCTGCAACGACGAAGCGACGCTGGTCTGGATCGGCAACCTCGCCGCGATCACCCTGCACATCTGGTACTCGCACGTGCCGTCGCTCGACACGCCTGACGTGATCCTGTTCGACCTCGATCCCGGCGAGCGGTGTCCGCTCGCGCGGCTGGCGAGGGTCGCGCTCGGGCTGCGCGACGAGCTGGAACGGATCGGGATCGCGCCGGTGGTGAAGACGACCGGCGGGTATGGACTGCACGTCCTGGTCCCGCTGAAGCCCGACTACGACTACGACGTCGCGAAGGGGTTCGCCGAGCTGGTCGCCCGCCACGTCCACACGGTGCTACCGGACGAGACGACGCTGGAGCGCACGCTCGCGCGCCGGCCCGAGGACCGCGTCTACCTCGATTGGGTCCAGGTCGGCAAGGGGAAGACCTACGTCGCGCCGTTCTCGGTGCGGGCCCGGGACGGGGCGACGGTCTCGATGCCGCTGGGCTGGTCCGAGGTCGAAGCGATGCGCCGCAAGCGAGCGCCGGAGACGACCGCCGAGATGCGGCGCTGGACGATCGCGAACGTGCCGGGCCTGGTCGCGAAGGCCGGCGATCCCTGGAAACGCGAGGGTTGGAAGCCCCAGGCGCTCGAAGGCGCCCTCTCACGGGCTCGCTCGCTCTGGGAGTAGCAGAGACAACATGGCAGCACACGCGATTTGGTCCGGCGCGATCAACTTCGGACTCGTCACGATCCCCGTCAAGCTCTTCACCGCCGTGCGCACGAACGACCTGCGCTTCAACTTCTTGCACAAGAAAGACGACGGCCGCATCTACAACGAGCGGCACTGCACCGTCTGCGGCGAGAAGGTCGAGTACGGCGACCTCGTGCGCGGCTACGAGTACGAGAAGGGACACTACGTCACCGTCACCGACGACGACCTCAAAGCCGTCCGTCCGGAGGCGACGCAGTCGGTGCAGATCGTCGAGTTCGTCGACCTCGACCAGATCAACCCGATGTTCTTCGACACGCCCTACTACCTCGAGCCCGAGAAGAAGGGCCGCCATGCCTACGCGCTGCTGCGCGACGCGCTGATCGAGTCGAACAAGGTCGCGATCGCGCAGGTGGTGATCCGCTCGCGCGAGCACTTGGCCGCCGTCAAGCCGAACGGCGAGGCGCTCGTGCTGGAGCTGATGCACTTCGCCGACGAGCTGGTCGCTCAGTCCGGCTTCGACTTTCCCGCGCTCAACGAGAAGGTCGCCGACGCGGAGAAGAAGGTCGCGAAGCTACTGATCGACACGATGAGCGTCGATCAGTTCGACCCCGAGAACTTCCACGACAAGTACCGCGAGGACGTCCTCGCGATGATCGAGGCGCGCGCGAACGGCGAAGCGATCGAAGCACCGGAGATTCAGAAGCCGACCGCGACCAACGTCGTCAACCTGATGGACGTCCTGCAGCGCTCGCTCGAACAGTCGAAGCAGCGCCGCAAAGCCGGCGCGCCGCTCGACGAAGAAGAGGAAGAGGCGGAGGAAAAACCGGCCAAGCGCACCGCGTCGGCGCGCAAGAAGTCCGATGGCGCCGCACCGAAGCGGAAAAAGTCGGTCGCCTGACGTTCGTGGGTTCACACCGAATCGCAGCGATCCCGGCGGACGGGATCGGACCGGAAGTCATTGGCGCCGGGCTCGAGGTGCTGCGCGCGCTGGAGAGACTGGACCCCGGCTTCCACCTAGATGTGACGCACTTTCCGTGGGGCTCGGACTACTACCGCGCGCACGGTGTGATGATGCCGGAAGACGGGCTCGACGCGCTGCGCGGGTTCGACGCCATTTACTTCGGTGCCGTCGGCGACAAGAACGTCCCCGATCACGTGACGCTGTGGGGACTGCGCCTGGCGATCTGCCAGGGTTTCGACCAGTTCGCGAACGTTCGGCCGACGCGGATTCTGCCGGGGCTCACGAGCCCGCTGCGCGACTGCGCGCCGGGCGATCTCGACTGGGTCATCGTGCGCGAGAACAGCGAGGGCGAGTACGCCGGAATGGGCGGGCGCGCGCACCGCGGGCACCCGATCGAAGTCGGCACCGAAGTTGCGGTCTTCACGCGCGCCGGCGTCGAGCGCATCATCCGCTTCGCGTTCGAGACCGCGCGCAGCCGCCCGCGCGAGCACCTGACCGTCGTCACGAAGTCGAACGCGCAGCGCCACGGGATGGTGCTGTGGGACGAGGTCGCGGCCGCCGTCGCGCGCGACTTCCCCGACGTTGCAGTGGACCGCGAGCTGGTCGACGCGATGACGGTCCGCATGGTGAACAAGCCGCGCAGCATCGACACGGTCGTCGCGACGAACCTGCACGCCGACATCCTGAGCGACCTCGCCGCCGCGCTCGCCGGCAGCATCGGGATCGCGCCGACCGCGAACCTCGATCCGTCGCGCCGCTACCCGTCGATGTTCGAGCCGATCCACGGCTCGGCGTTCGACATCGTCGGTAAAGGAATCGCGAACCCGGTCGGCGCCTTCTGGACCGCCGTGATGATGCTCGACCACCTCGGCGAGCACGAGAACGCGCGCCGCCTCATGGCCGCAATCGAACACGTCACCGCCGCGGGTATCCGCACCCCCGACCTCGGCGGCACCGCCCGCACCACCGACGTCACCGCCGCCGTCGTCGACGCGCTGGCAGCGGTTCCCGCCTAGTCGCCGGAGAGGGCCGCACGTCGCGACCCTCTCCTTGCCGCAGGCGCCGCCCCGCTACTGCGCGATGACGTTCGCTCGTTGTTGCGCCGGCTGTTTCACCGGCACCGGCACCGGCTGCGGCTGCGGCCCGATGCGCGGCGCATTGTTACCCGTGCAGGCGTTGGTGATCGCGACGATCGATCCGGCGACTGCGGCCGCCAAGGCAGTGATCAAGCTTGCGAAGATCGCCCCCGCGGGCAAGATCGCGTTGACGCCGGCGGCGCCCGCGGAGATCGTGCCGGCGGCCACGCCGGCCTGCACCGCCGCGGTGATCTGGGCTGCAATGTATGCGACGATCGGCCCGAGATACCAGAAGGCCGCGACGATCGCGGCGAGCGCTGCGATCAGAATTGCGATCGCCGCCCAGCATCCGGGCGACGAGAGGTCCAGTGTGCGGCGCGCCTTGCCCGACGTGACCAGCCCCGCCTGCACGAGCATGGCGTGCGGCACCAGCCCGGTCGTACCGTCGCCGAGCGTCACCGACAGCCCGTCGGCCGTCATCACAGACGACACGGTGATGGTCCCGCTGTCCGTCACGAGCGACGCGACGCACGTACCGGACGCGGCATTCGTGTTCATCGTCATCGGGCCGATCGTCGTAACGCCGTTTGCCGCGAACGCGCTGCCGGGTGGCAGCACGGTGGAGAACGTCGATCCGTCGTTGAGCGTCGACGCGATCGTCGCCGCGCCGCCCCCACCGGCAAGCGCCGCCGTCGAAAAGCTCAGGATCGTCGATCCGTCCGCGCCGTACATGACGGCGTTGCCGGAGCCGTCGGAAATCGTCGTCGTAAACGTGTTTGGATCGTAGTACGCCGTCCCGCCGGCCGGTGCGCTCGGGATGCTCGACGTGCGCCGCAGCGACGAGCGCTTCGAGCGGACGATGCGGAAGTACGCGTTCGGATCGATCGGCGAGCCATTGAGCGGGGGCAACCCGCCGCTTAGGGCGGAGCTAGAGACCGAGCCGCCGCATCCGGCCAGCACGGTCGCAGAAGCCAATCCGAACAGAACCTCCAAACGGGAAAGTTTGGACATGATGAACTCCGATTCTCAGACACCTCGCAAAGAGAACGGATTCCGTGACGCGCGATCCGGCCACGGCGCACGCGGACGAGGAGAACCGCGCCGCGGTCGCGTGCTTACCGGCCCGCGTCGGCCATTCCTTGTCAGAAACCGAGGTGCGCGACTAGCCAGGATCGGCGGTCGTCATGCGCGTCCTCGCGGTCGAGGCCGTGGTCGAGATTCTCGTATCGTTTGAGGGTGCGGTCGCGGTTCGGTACGGCGCTGCGGAACGCGATGCCGGTCGCTTGCGCGACGTACTCGTCGTTTTTCGCGAATTGCAGAAGCGTTGCTTTCTGTTTACCCTGCGCGAGCCACGCGGGGAGGTCGAACGCGCTCATCTGATCGACGTACGCAGCGGTATTGGTCGGCTGTGGGCCGAGCAGATACCATTCCCAAAACGAAAGCGTCGGCGTCATCAACACCGCGTACGACGGGCGCGGGTCGACCGCGAGGAGCAGTGCGCCGGTCATCGCGCCGAAGTCGTGGCCGACCAGCGCGATGCGGTTCGCATCGACGCCGGGGATTGCGATGAGGCAGTCGAGCGCGCGGCGCAGCGTGACGACCTGCGCGATCGTGTCGGCGTAGTCGGTCGCCGGCGTGCGGCCGGCGGTGAACCAGTCCTTCTTCGACCACGGCATGTCGACGAGCAGCGAGACGACGCCGCGCTCCGCGAGCGCTCTTGCGTCGCCGGCGAACTCGGTGTGGTTCGTCGTCGCCGGTTCGCCGAGCCAGTGCACCCACAGCACCGCAGGCGCGTGTTTCGCGCCGTGCTGCGGAACGACGAGAACCGCGTTCGTCGGCGTTTCGCCCGGTCCGCCGAACGACTGCACCACGTCGCCGGCCGCATTGGGGTGTGGCGCCGCGCAGACCGTCTTCGTCGCGTACGCAAACGACGGCGGCGCGACGGCGACCGCGGTCGACGGGATCGCTGCGAACAGTGTGACCAGGGTGAGCGGTACGGCGAGACGGTGCATGGCGCAGGAGTCGCGCCGGGACTGGCCGCGACTCCTGCGCGGCGCGCCGGCCGCGTCAGTTCGACGTCAGATTCGCCGGTGAGCGCCGCCTCCGCAGGCTGAAGCGGGTAATGAGGCCCAGAACGGAGGGACCGACATGCTGGTGGACCATGACGCGATGGCGACGATCGCCGTGCGCGACCTCGCCCGCGCCAAGGACTTCTACGGCGGGAAGCTCGGACTCGAGATGCGGGACGACAATCCCGCCGTCGTCACGTACCGAAGCGGTGCGACGGGTGTGCTCGTCTACCGGTCGCAGTACGCCGGGACGAACCAGGCGACGGTCGCGACCTGGCGGGTCGACGACGTCGACCGGATCGCCGCGACGCTGCGTGCGAACGGCGTCGCGTTCGAGCACTACGACCTGCCGGACGGCGTGCGCGAGGGCGACGTCCACGTCTTCGGCTCGCTGCGAACGGTCTGGTTCAAGGACCCGGACGGAAACATCCTGAGCATTCTCAGCATCCGCGGCTGAGGACGCTCCGGGCGCGACTACTCGGCGACCGCCGGTGCCGCGGCGGCGCGGCCGTTCGGGATGCGCTTCCACCGCAGCAGCAGCACCAGCGGCACGGAGAGGACGAAGACGACCGCGCACAGGCGCAACACGATGTCATACGAGATCACCGTCGCGTTGGTCATCACCATCCCGTAGAGCTGCATCGCGGAGCCGTGCAGGTCGTTGAGGTAGTGGGCGTCGGCGGGGTTCGACGGCGTCACGCCGGCGGCGAGCGTCGCGTACGCGTTGTCCTGGTAGCGCGTCTGCAAGAACTGCAGGATCGCGATCCCGAGCGAGCCGCCGAGCTGGCGCACCAGCGTGTAGAGCCCGGTGGCGCCCGCCATCTTCTCGCGCGAGATCTCGCTGAGCGTCGCGGTCGAGAGCGGCACGAACAGGAAGCCGAGCGCGAAGCCCTGCACGGCACGCGGCCAGAAGACGTCCCAGTAGCCCGAGTCCTGGCTGAGCGCGCCCATCCACCACGTGCTCAGCGCGAAGACGAGCAAGCCGAACGCGATCAAGATGCGGCCGTCGACGCGCGGCGAGAGCTGCGAGGCGATCGGCATGCTGAGCGCGGTCGCGATCGCACCGGGAAGCAGCGCGAAGCCGACCTCGGTCGCCGTGAAGCCGAGCACGCCTTGAAAGAACAGCGGCAGGATCAGCGCCGTGCCGTACAGCCCGAAGCCCGACACGATGCCGATCAGGTTCCCGGCGGTGAACGTGCGCGAGCGGAAAATCTTCAGGTCGACGAGCGGGCGCGCTTCGCGCCACTGGCGCACGCAGAAGTACGTCAGCGTCACGGCGGAGATGATGGTCAGGATGACGATGGTCGACGACGAGAACCAGTCTTCACGCTGGCCGCGTTCGAGCACGTACTGCAGCGAGGCGAGTCCCACCGTCATCATGCTCAGGCCGAGCACGTCGATCGGCGCCCGGTCGCGCTTCACGTAGACGGGGTCGCGGATGTATGCGAGCGTCATGAAGAAGGCGGCGATGCCGATCGGAATGTTGATGTAGAAGATCAGCGGCCACGAGTAGTTGTCGACGATGATCCCGCCGAGCGTCGGCCCGAGCGCCGGTCCGACCATCGCGCCGAGGCCGAAGAACGCCATCGCGCCGGCGCGTTTCTCCGGCGGGTACGACTCGAACAGGATCGCCTGCGCGGTCGGCTGGAGCGCGCCGCCGCCGAAGCCCTGGATCACGCGGTAGAAGACCAGCAGCCAGACGTTCGTCGCGGTGCCGCACATGAACGACGCGATCGTGAACACTGCGATGCACGCCGCGTAGAAGTTGCGCCGCCCGAAGCGCGCGGTCAGCCAGCCGTTGAGCGGCATGACGATGACGTTGGCGAGGATGTAGCCGGTCGCGACCCAGCCGATCTCGTCGACCGACGAGCCCAGGTTCCCGGCCATGTTCGTCAGCGCGACGTTGACGATCGAGGTGTCGATGATCGCCATGATGAGCCCGAGCATCACGGTCAGGGTGATCATCGCCAGCGGCGGCTCGGCGGTCTTTGCTTCGGCGGGCACGAGCCGGCCCGGGGCGGCAAGGGACGCGCTCATGACGTTCGTCCCTGCCGCCGTCTCGTTGTAGGTAAACCCTTCATGACGACGAAGTCATCTTACCACGTATGGCCTACGAAGTCACGAAGCGGATCGGCGGGCGCGAGTACCGCTACCGGGTCGAAAGCGTCCGCGACGAGGCGAGCGGGAAGCGCCGCAACCGCTGGACCTACATCGGCCGCATCGCAGGCCCGCGCGCCGAGCCGCCGCCGCCCCGCAAACGGCGCTCGGACGCGCGCGAGCGGTTGCTCGACGCCCTCGAACGCCTGGTCGCCGAGCGCGACTTCGCCGACGTCACGGCCGACGCGGTCGCGAGCGCGGCCGGCCTCGCGCACGGTACGTTTTACCGCCACTTCCGCGACAAGCGCGACGCGCTCAAGGCCGCGCTCGAGCGCGTGCGCGAGCGCAGCGGCCCGGTGATCGACCTGCTGCGCGACGACGTCGAGACGGTCGAGGAAGCGCGCGCAGGGCTGCGCGGGTTAGTCGAGCGCATCCTGGCCCTTCCGGCCGAGCACCCGGCGCTGCTGCGCGCCTACTTCGGGCTCGTGCTGCGCGACCGCGACCTCGCCTGCGAGCGCAGCGAGCGCAAGGCGCGCGGGATCGCCCGGCTCACCGAGCACCTCGTCGCGCTCGCCGCGCGCGGCCTCGCGACGACGCCCGATCCGGAAGGGACCGCGACGGCGCTGTTCGCGATGCTCGAAGGCTTCTTCCGCGAGCGGATCGCCGACGGGACGCCCATCGTCGCCAGCCACATCGCGGCCGCCGCCGAGGTGATGGACCGCGCGGTGTTCTCCGGGCTCGCGCGAAAGGAGGCGTCATGACGCTGCACGAGCGCTTGGCCGCGTTCATGGAGGCCGAGGTCTACCCGAACGAGCGCGTCTACCGCGAGCAGCTGCGTGATGCGCCGACGCGCTGGGCGCAGCCGCCGGTCATGGACGCACTGCAGGCGCGCGCGCGTGCCGCCGGCTTGTGGAACCTCTTCCTACCCGAGTCGGAGTGGGGTTCCGGGCTCACGAACCGCGACTACGCGCCGCTCTGCGAGACGATGGGCCGCTCGTTCATCGCGCCGGAAGTCTTCAACTGCAGCGCGCCCGACACAGGCAACATGGAAGTCTTCGCGCGCTACGGGACGCGCGCGCAGCAGGAGCGCTGGCTGAAGCCGCTGCTCGCCGCGGAGATTCGCTCGGGCTTCGCGATGACGGAGCCGGACGTCGCCTCGTCGGACGCGACGAACATTCGCGCCGAGATTCGCCGCGAAGGCGACGCGTACGTGCTCAACGGGCGCAAGTGGTGGACGACCGGTGCGGCGCACCCGCGCTGCAACGTGCTGATTTTCCTCGGCCGCTCGAATCCCGAGGCGGCGCGTCACGAGCAGCACACGATGCTGATCGTTCCGCTCGACACGCCCGGCGTGCGCGTCGAACGGACGCTGTCGGTGTTCGGGTACGACGAGGCCCCGCACGGGCATGCGGAGATCGTGTTCGAGAACGCGCGCGTCCCGGTCGAGAACGTGCTGCTCGGCGAAGGGCGCGGCTTCGAGATCGGCCAGGGACGGCTCGGGCCGGGACGCCTTCACCACTGCCTGCGCTCGATCGGGATGGCCGAGCGTGTGCTGGAGACGATGGTCGCGCGGGTGAAGGAGCGCGTCGCGTTCGGCAAGCCGCTCGCCGAGCAGGGAGTCGTCATGGAGTGGATCGCCGACTCGCGGATCGAGATCGACCAGGTGCGCCTGCTGACGTACGATGCGGCCGAGAAGCTGGACCGCATCGGCAACAAGGCGGCGCGCAACGAACTGGCCATGGCGAAGGTCGCCGCGCCGTCGGCGGCGCTGCGCGTGATCGACCGCGCGATCCAGGCGTTCGGCGCGAAGGGCGTCAGCGGCGACACGTTCCTCGCCGAGGCGTACGCGGCGATCCGCACGCTGCGGCTCGCCGACGGCCCCGACGAAGTCCACCGTGCCGCGATCGCGAAGTTCGAGCTGGCGAAGGGAGCACGATGAGCCGCACGGACCCGCTGGCGCCGCTCGCGCTGAACCTCGCCGCCGGCGCGACCGAAATTCACCTCGTGCGCCACGCGCACGCGATCCCCGACGAGCACCTGCGCGGCGGCAGCTACGACGACTACGACGCGCACCCGCTCAGCGAGCACGGCCGCGCGCAGGCCGGCGCGGTCGCCGAGCACTTCGCCGGGCTCGAGCTCGCCGCGGTCTATGCGAGCCCCATTCGCCGCGCGCGCGAGACCGCCGAGGCGATCGCCGCGCGCGCGGGCCATGCGGTCGTCGAGGACCACGGGCTGCGCGAGGTCGGGATCGGCGCGCTCGAAGGCGAGATGACGATGCGTGAGCGGCTCGACGCGCTCGCGGTGATCGCGATCCGCGACGGCTCGTGGGACGCCGTCCCGGGAACCGAGGCGTCGGCGGTCGTCCGCGCGCGGATGACGCGCGCGGTCGACGCGATCGCCGCGCGCCACCGCGGCGGGCGCGTCGCCGTCGTCAGCCACGCCGGCGCGATCAACGCGTTCCTCGGCGAGGTCGCGGGAACGGCGCACGACTTCCTGTTTCCGCTCGCCAACGCGTCGGTCAGCGTCGTGCGGGTGAATGCCGAGCGCAAACTGCTGATGAGCGCGAACGAGACCGCGCACCTGCGCGCGGCGAAGGTGCGCGCATGATCGACACGATCGACGTCCGGCCCGAGGAGCAGCTCGACGTCGCGCGGCTCGAACCGTACCTGCGCGAGCATCTCGCGGGCGCGCAGGGGCCGTTCACGCTGCGGCAGTTCGGCGGCGGGCACGCGAACCTGACCTACCTCGTGCGCTTCGGCGAGCGCGAGTACGTCGTGCGCCGGCCGCCGCTCGGCCCCGTGCCGCCCGGCGCGCACGACATGCGGCGCGAGCACCGCGTCCTCTCGACGCTGCACGCCGGCTTCCCGCTCGCGCCGCAGAGCTATCTGCTCTGCACCGACCACGACGTCATCGGCGCGGACTTCTTCGTGATGGAACGCCGCCACGGGATCGCGTTTCGCGCCGACATTCCCGAGCCGTGGCGCGCGCAGCCCGCGACGCTGCGCCGCGTCGGCGAGACGCTGATCGACACGCTCGCCGCGCTGCACGCGGTCGACCCGGCGGCGGTCGGCCTCGGCGACTTCGGGAAGCCCGACGGCTTCGTCGAGCGGCAGCTGCACGGCTGGATCGATCGCTGGCACGCCGCGCTGACCGACGACGTCGGCCCGGCGGAACCGCTCACCGGCTGGTTGCGCCAGAACGCCCCGCCGTCGCGCCGCACGACGCTGATCCACAACGACTACAAGCTCGACAACACGCTGCTCGACGCCGACGATCCGGGAAAGATGGTCGCCGTGCTCGACTGGGACATGTGCACGCGCGGCGAGCCGCTGATGGACCTCGGCTACCTGCTGGCGCTATGGGCCGAGCCGCGTGACGTCCCCGACCGCAGCGCGACGCTCGGCTTCATGCCGACCTGGCGCGAGGGTTTTGCGACGCGCCGTGAAGCCGCCGACCGCTACGCGGCGCAATCCGGTGCGATCATCGACGACCTGCACTGGTACGTCGTCTTCAACGTCTTCCGCTACGCGGCGATCCTGCAGCAGATCTACCTGCGCTACACGCGCGGCCAGACCCACGACGCGCGCTTCGCCCAGTTCGGCACCGCGGTGAACGCGCTCGTCGAACGCGGCCTCGCGCTCATCGAGAGCGGCGACGTCTAGGATTCGAGAAGCGAATGCGCGGACGCACCTACGAACGACGACCCTCGCGCATCGTGGTGCGCGCCGTCGATCCGCCCGCCGCGGACGCGTCGGGCGCTTCGCGCACCGGCGGCGTGCATGGTCGGCACCGGCTCGCCGCGCTCACCGACGGTGCGCCGGTCCAGCGCATCATCCCGCCGGTCGTCTATCCGACGCGCTACCCGCTGGACGGCGCGCTGCGCGTCCATGCGGACGCGGTCGGCACCGCCGTCGACACGCTGAACCAGCGCGTCGACGACGCACATACGCAGGCTTTGAACTGGACGACCTTGGGCAACGTGAACAGCCGCCTCGTCAACCAGTGGTATCAAACCGCGGGCGCGTACGCGGGGAATCCCGACGTCGAGCCGAGCTTGGTTCATGCGCGCTTCGGCTACGCGATCGAGTCGTTGGCCTGCCAAGGGCTGAACAATACGCGCGTGGGCGGACTCACCGTTCGCACGCAAGTCGGTCACGGCCACACGCGCCCCGACGTCGTCCTGGAAGCCGCCGGTGACGAAGTCGCTTGGATCGACATCACCAGCGAGGGTTCGGTGGGACACATCCTCGGCAAAGAGGGCTCGCTCTGGGGAACACGTCCGTTCGTGCGCGAGCTGATCTACCCGCGCCTCGAACTTCGATCGATCCTGAACCGAACCGCCGACCCGTACTTCGCCGAATACGGCGAACTGATCGCCGGCGAGCGACAGGCCGAGCTCGACGTGAAGAACGCCCGTCGCGAGGAGCTGTTCCGCAAGTTCACACAGCTCAGCGAATCGAACGATTGGACCACCGGCACCGGAAACGCCGCCGCCAAGCGGAGGACCACACGCGACTTCTTCATTGCCGAAGCCGCCGACGAAGGCGTCGAGGAGGAGTCGCGCTCGATGATCATGACGAAGGGCGCGCTCGTCGAGCTGGGGATCAATCCCGGCCCGTTCGGCTTCAGCGGCGGCGACAGGCAGAGCAATGCGCGGCTCAACGAAGTGGTGGACGCGGCGTCGGCCGACGAGATCGCCCTGCGACAGACGCAGCTTCACAGCGGAACCACGCTCCGCGTCTTGGGTGAGCTGAGCGGGACGCCGGTCGACGACCGGCGGCTCCAGGAGCTGCGCGAGACCTTCTGGGTCGATCCCGGTGCGCGCTCCACCGCGCTCGCGGCGATCGCGCTCAAGGGCGTCATCGAAGACCTGAACCGGCTCGAGGCGGTCGACAACTACGTCGAAGCGCACCTTCCCGAGGACAACGCGATGGTGCAGCGGTTCCAGCACGAGCTCGAGGCGCAGCTCACCGGCCCGGATGTGTACCAGCACGATCGCATTCGCACGTGGCGAGCGACCACGACGCAGCTCGTCAATCGCGTGCGCGCCATCGAGGACGTCCTCCGCGCGGTCGACGCACTCGGCCGGTACGAAGCGCAGAACAGGATCCATTTCCTCAACCGCCCCGCGGCGCTGACGCAGCTGTACCAGCGGCTCAGCGCCTATCCGCCCGATGCGGCCGCCGCCGCGGACGCGCTGCGATGGATTCAAGCGCAGCAACAGCCGCAGCAAGCGCCGGTCGTTCACCAGCCGCCACCACCGCAGGGCGGGAACAACGGAAACGCCGGCGGCGCCGCTCGCGTCGAGTCGATGGTCATCGACTGAGCGGCGAGAGGCTTCGCTGGGTTCGAAGACGGAGAGAACAACCGATGACGGATGACCTCTTCGACCTTCAGGGAAAGGTCGCGATCGTGACCGGCTCGACGCGCGGGATCGGGCTCGCGATCGCGACGCGGCTCGCGCAGCACGGCGCGCGCGTCGTGATCTCCAGCCGCGACCCCGAAGCGTGCGCGCGCGTCGCGGCCGAGCTGAACGCCGACGGCGAACGCGCGATCGGCGTCGCCGCGCACGTCGGAAAGAAGGACGACCTCGAACACCTCGTCGCACGCACGGCCGAGGCGTGGGGCGGCGTCGACATCTTGGTGTGCAACGCGGCGGTGAACCCGTATTACGGCCCGCTGAGCAGGATCGACGACGAGGCGTACGACCGCATCATGAACAGCAACGTGCGCAGTACGCTATGGCTCGCGAACCTGACGTTTCCGAGCATGGTAGAACGCGGCGGCGGTTCGGCGATCTTTCTCTCCAGCATCGCGGGGCTCGGCGGGACCGACAAGATCGGCGCGTACGCGGTCTCGAAGACCGCGCTGATCGGCCTTGCGCGCAGCCTTGCGGCCGAGTGGGGTCCGCGCGGCGTGCGCGTGAACTGTCTCGCGCCGGGGATCGTAAAAACCGAGTTCGCCCGCGCCCTCTGGGACAATCCGAAGATCGCCGAAGGTGCGACGCGGCGCGCAGCACTGCGGCGGCTCGCCGAACCGGACGACGTCGCGGGCGCGGCGGTCTTTCTCGCCGGGCGCGCCGGCGCGTACGTGACCGGGCAGACGATCGTCATTGACGGCGGCACCACCGTCGACGCGGGGTTCTGACCGTGGCGCAGTACGTCTACACGATGTATCGCGTTTCGAAGACCGTTCCGCCGAAGCGCCAGATCATCAAGGACATCTCGCTCAGCTTTCTGCCCGGCGCGAAGATCGGGATTCTCGGCCTCAACGGCGCGGGGAAGTCGACCGTGCTGCGCATCATGGC
>JAFAMK010000162.1 GCA_019233415.1 Vulcanimicrobiota bacterium | reverse complement strand
GAATTCAGCTGTCTCGAGAACGCGCTCATGTCGATTCTCATCGGCGAGCGCGGCGTTACGCCGGCGGATCGCACGCGCGTCGTCGAGCTGCTCGAACGGGTCGGCCTCGAGGACGAGCTCGACAAGCGACCCGACGCGATGAGCGGCGGACAGCGCCAGCGTTGCGCGATCGTCCGCGCGCTGGCGAACCGCCCGCGGGCGATCCTCGCCGACGAGCCGACCGGGAACCTCGACCGCGTCTCGGGGGCGAACGTCTTCGCGATGATGCGCGAGATCAGTCGCGAGACCGGCGTCGCATTCATCATGGTGACGCACGACGACCGTCTCGCGCGCCAAGCCGACCGTGTCCTCGAGATTGTCGACGGCGTGCTGCACGCGCGCGAGATCGCGACGCTGTAGAGGATCAGAAACATGCCCACGAACGCGCCACGTCGACCGCTCGCGTGAACGTCCTGTGAACGTGCCGTAACGACCCGTTCTCGGGATATTCCGTCTGCGTGCCCATCGTGGAGGCATGACCTGCGCCAACCCGTTCGGGCGTATCGTCGTCGCCTACGACGCGAGCGATGCCGCCGATGCGGCCCTCGTCCAAGCCCTCACGCTCGCGGAACAGTACGGCGGCGACGTGGTCGCCGTGAACGCGAGCGATCAGTCCGCGGCGTCGGTGCTGCCGGTGAAAACCGCCTCGTCGGCCCGCCGAATCGATTTCGACGCCGTCGTCGCCTCCCTCGACGTCGCCCGGCAGTCGTTGTACCGCAGGCTGAGCCTGCACGTCGCTTCAGGGCCGGTTCCGGTGGTGCTCGAGTGCATCACCAACGTCCCCGAAAAGGGGATCATCGACGCGGCGGCGCGCTGGGAGGCGACTGCGATCGCGATCGGCACGCACGGGTATCCAGGGCTGACCCATGCGCTCGTCGGGAGCGTCGCCGAAGCGGTGGTTCGCACGGCCGACGTTCCGGTGATCGTCGTGCATGCGGACGCGAGCCTTGGGCCGATCAAATCCGCCCTCGTCGGCATCGACGGCTCCGCTGCTTCGGCGAAGGCGGCCAGGCTGGCAACGGCACTTGCCCTGCGCAACGCCGTCCGTCCCGTGTACTGTACGGTGATCAACCCGTATCCTATCACGCAGCCGATCGCCGAGTCGCCGTACGAACCGACGCCGCTCCTGGAGCGCATGGAGCGCGACGCGCGCGACGCGCTCGACGCGGCACTCCAGGAGGCGGCGGCGAGCGGCGTTCATCCGGACACCGAGATCGCCGACACGTCAGACGCGGCCGACGGAATCGTCCAGATCGCGAAGCGCCGCGGTGCCGGCGCGATCGTGCTCGGGATGCCCAAGCGTGGCGCCGCCGAGGCGTTTCTCTTCGGCAGCATCGTGTTCGACGTGATGCGCCGCGCGAACGTCCCGGTCATCGCCGTACCGGCGGATTCGCCGGTCCTTCTCGAATCGGCCGTCGCGGACCAGCGGCGGGGAAAGGCATAGCACGACCATGGAACCCGTGTTTCACAAGATCGTCGTCCCCGTCGACGGGTCGACCGCCTCCGAGCGTGGCGTTTCGTTCGCGCTCGAGCTTGCGGGCGACGGCGGTCGCGTGGCGTTCTGCAGCGTCGTCGACCCGATGCTCGTTTGTGCGCCGGCCGGCTTCGGGATCGGCACCGACCCGGGACCGATGCTCGACGTGCTGGATCGGGACGCGGCGCTGTTCGTCGGCCGCGCCCTCGAGGCGGCCGCGGTGCAGAGCGTCGGGGCGAGTTCGCGGGTGCTGCACGGGATGGTCGTTCCGCAGATCGAGTCGTTCGCCGACGATGAGGGTGCCGACGCGATGGTGATCGGGACGCACGGTCGGACCGGCATCGCGCGAGCAGTCCTCGGCAGCGTTGCCGAAGGCGTGCTGCGCTCTGCGAAGGTTCCGGTCGTCGCGGTCCACGAGGACGACGAGGTTCATACGGGGCCGCTCGCCGTCGCGTTCGACGCCTCCCCGGCCGCGCATGCGGCGCTCGACGTCGCGCTCGGGATCGCGCAGGCGCGACGAATGGCGCTCGTTCTCATCCACGTCGAAAATGCCGATCCGAGGTCGGCCGACGTCGAAGCGGTGGAGGACGCGATGGGGCGCGCGCGGTCGGGTGGCGTCACCGCGCAGCTCGCGATGCTCGAAGGTGCGCCTGCCGACGAGATCGTCCGCGTGACCGCGGCGCTCGAATGCTCGATGATCGTGATGGGCACGCACGGGCGCTCGCCGCTCGCCCAGCTGGTCCTCGGCAGCGTCGCCTGCGCGGTCGTCCAACGCGCGCGGATCCCGGTCGTCACGGTCCGGTGCCGCGCGTGAGCGTGGCGTTGCGCATCGGTGCCGCGGCGTTCGCGATCACCGTGGCCGGATTGGTCCTGAACGGTGCCGGCGGAGCACGGGCTGCTGCGGCCGACGGAGGGGCGACGCAGTCGGTGTTCGCGCGTGGCCGCTATTTGGTCGTCATCGGGGCGTGCAACGACTGTCACACGCCCGGATGGCGCGAATCGGACGGCTCGCTGCCGCCGTCGCGCTGGCTGACCGGGAGCCGAATCGGGTTTCGCGGCGACTGGGGGACGAGCTATCCGGTAAATCTGCGGTTGGAGTTTCAGGCGCTCGGCGAGGACCAGTGGGTCCTCGCCGTGCGCACGCGCGGTGGCCATCCGCCGATGATCTGGCACGACCTGCGCGCGCTCACGGTCGCCGACCGGCACGCGATCTTCGCATTCATCCACAGCCTCGGTCCTGCGGGCGTTCCGGCGCCGGCGGCGATCCCGCCGTGGCGGGAGCCGTCGACGCCGTACGTCGAGACGCGCCCACGCAATCCGAGCCCACCCTAGAGCAGGGAGACCGTCCCGTCCTCGGCGAGCCGCGCGTCGATCGCCGTCCCCGGCAGGTGCACGGTGAACCGTGCGCCGCGCTCGGCGACGTTCTCGACGTCGATCCGCCCGCCGTGCTCTTCGACGAAGCGCTTCACGAGCGCGAGCCCAAGGCCGCTGCCGGCGGTGTTGCCGGATGCCGAGCCGCGGAATCCGGCGTCGAAGATTCGCTCGATCTCGTCGTCGCGCACGCCGGGTCCGCCATCGGTAACGCTCAGTGTCAGCGCGCCGCCGGAGCGCCGGCAGTCGATGTCGATTCGCCCGCCGCTTGGCGTGTAGCGGATCGCGTTCGAGATGACGTTGTTGACGATCTCCGCGATTCGTATCGGGTCGCCGTCGAAGTTCACGCAAGCAGGATCATGAACCATGCACCGCTCGACGGAAAAGGCGATCCCGTGCTTCAGCGCAGTCGCCTCGAAGGCAAGAACTTCGTTCGTAACGACGGCACAGACGTTGATCGGCCGTGCGCTCGCCGCAAGTACCGGCTCGCCGGAGGAGTGCTCCGGTGCCAGCTCCTCGAGCAGCGCGTCGACCTCGCGCAGCGCCTGGAGCACGGCCTCGAGCCACTCTGGTGAGGGCTCCAGCAGGCCGTCGCGGAACGCCTCGATGCTCGCCACCGCGATGGCCAGATGGTTGCCGATCTCGTGGACGACACGTCTCACCGCGGAGCGACCATCTTGTAGCCGACTCCGAAGACCGTGACGATATAGCGTGGGTTCGCCGGGTCGGGCTCGATCCGCGCGCGCAGGTTTGCGATATGGCGATCGAGCGTGCGATCGAACACGTCGCCGTCCGCGGTGATGCGCTGCAGCAACTGGTCGCGGGTGAGCGTCTGCCCGAGGTGCGCTGCCAGGATGTCCAAGACCTTGAACTGGGTCCGCGTCAGCTCGATCAGCTCACCCCCGAGCCGCACCTCGTGCGCCAGCGCGTCGATCGTGAGCTCGCCGATCCGCTTGACGTGCGCCGTCGAATGCTCCGCGCGCTCCGTCCGGCGCAAGACGCTGCGGATTCGCGCCAGAACCTCGCGCGGGCTGAACGGCTTGTTGACGTAGTCGTCGGCTCCGAGCTCGAGCCCGAGGACGCGGTCGATCTCCTCCGCGCGCACGGTCAGCATGATGACCGGGGTGTCGTTCACCGCCCGGATCTGGCGCAGGACCTCGATCCCGGGAAAGCCGGGGAGGTTGAGGTCGAGGAGGACGAGGTCCGGCAGGTTCTGCTTGAACGATTCGACCGCACGCGGACCGTCCGCGGCGCGAAACACGCGGAAGCCCTCGTTGCGCAAGTACTGCTCCAGTACGTCGAGCAAGATGGGCTCGTCATCGACGAGCAGGACGCTCGGACTCGTCGTAGGCACAGGCCCACGGCTTCGGTCAGATCACGCGAAACGCCCTTCCGAACACGGCGGCCACGGCCGCGCCGATCCCCGCTAGGAGCGCCAGCGCGCCGCCGGCGGTGAGCGGCGTCGCGCCGCGACCGCCGCAGAGGGCGCTCGCGCTGCTCGCGAGCCAGAGCCGCAGCCGGTGCAACGGGTCGTCGGGCAGAGCCGCGACCGCGCGCGCCGCACCCAAGACGTCGTCCGGGAGCCAGCCGGC
>JAFAMK010000366.1 GCA_019233415.1 Vulcanimicrobiota bacterium | reverse complement strand
GGTCGCCAGTTCGCCGGTCTTCACGTAGCTGAACAGCGCCGAGCCGTACGGATCGGCGAGCGCGACGCGAATCCGCGGGTCGTGCGCCTTCAGCGCGCGCCCGACGCCGGCCAGCGTCCCGCCGGTTCCGGCGGCGGCGACGAACGCATCGAGGGCGCCGCCGCACTGCGCGATGATCTCGGGACCGGTCGTGCGCTCGTGCGCGTCGCGGTTCGCGGTGTTCTCGAACTGGTTCGCCCACACGGCGCCGGGGATCGATGCGGCGATGCGGCGCGCGACGTGGTAGTAGTTCTTTTCTTCGTTCGTGAACGGCGCGGACTCGACGACGTGCAGCTCGGCGCCGTAGACGCGCAGCAGCGCGTACTTCTCCGGCGCCTGGTCGTCGGGCATCACGATGACGGTGCGGTAGCCGCGCGCGTTCCCGACCAGCGCGAGCCCGATCCCGGTGTTCCCGGCGGTCCCTTCGACGACGGTCCCGCCCGGCGCGAGCAGCCCGCGCCGCTCGAAGTCCTCGATGATCCCGCGCGCCGCGCGGTCCTTGACGGAGCCGCCCGGGTTGAGGTACTCGGCTTTGCCGAGGATCGTCCGGCCGAGCGCGGCGGAGAGCTTGGGGAGCGCGATGAGCGGCGTGTCGCCGATCGTGCCGACGAATCCGGCGCGGATGTCGCGTGTGTCGGCGGCCAGTGAGGGTTTCGGCACGGTGCGGTGAACGTCGCTCCTCGACCATGGTGGTTCCTGTTGAAGTTCCACCGCCGAACCACTACTGACGGCTGGGCGTTGCCACGATAACATTTATCGAATGAGTTCTTTAGGGGGCGACGCGCTCGGGTTGTATAGCGCGGTCGGCGATGCGTTTGCCGGCCGGCGGCTGGGGTTCGGCCGGCGCCGTGCGGCGGTTGCTGCGCGGTTCGCGCAGCACCGCGGGGTTGACGAAGAGGCCGTGGCGGCGACCTGGGTCGCGGGCGCGCTGGCCGAGGTCGGCCTGATCGAGGTCGTGCTGAGCCCCGACGCCAGCCCGCACCGGCGGCTGCTCGCGACCGCCGACGCCCCGCTGCTCGGGGCGCACATCGTAGCGTCGCTGAGCGGCCTGCCGCGGCACGCGGCGGACCTCGTGCGCTGGCACCTCGAGCACGACGACGGGACGGGGATCCCCGACCGCCTGCGCTGGGACGGGATCCCCGCCGACGCGGCCGCGCTCGGGATCACGCACGCCTACCTGGCGGCGATCGAGGACCCGAAGGAGCCGCGCGACCCCGGCGAGGCGCTCTTCGCGATCGTCGGCGAGAGCGGCCGCCGGTTCCGGATCGGGCTCGTCCGGTCGTTCCGCGAGTTCGTGCTCACGAGCGAAGGCTGGGACGCGCCGCTCGACCTCCCCGTTCGGGTCGAGGACGAGGCCGCAGCG
Organism: Vulcanimicrobiota bacterium; assembly: GCA_019233415.1. Classification (GTDB taxonomy): domain Bacteria; phylum Vulcanimicrobiota; class Vulcanimicrobiia; order Vulcanimicrobiales; family Vulcanimicrobiaceae; genus Vulcanimicrobium. Next base: position 1,617 of record JAFAMK010000366.1, on the reverse strand, counting down.
ATCACCGCCCTCGCGGCCCGAATCGACGCGCGCGACAGCCGGACCGCGCACCGCAGCGAGCGGCTCGCCTCGGTTGCCGAGGTCCTCGCGGCCCGGCTCGGCCACGACAGCGACCGCGCGATCAGGCTGGCCCGGATGCTCGCCCTCGGGCGGGCGGACGACGCGATCCAGCACGACGACTTCGACCCGCTCTCGCGCTTCGCGCGCCCGCAGCGGACCGCGGTCGCGAAGCGCGCCGCCGCGATCGCCACCGCGGTCCCCGCCTACGCCGACGACGCCCCATACCTGGCCGCCTCGGCCGCCTGGTACGAAGACGGCGCCCTCGAACCCGTCGCGGCGATCCTGGCGCTTGCGTCCGCCGCCGACAGCCTCGACCCGCTCGACGCCCCGCGCCGGCTCGGCGCGGCGGCCGGCTCACAATTCGACCCCGAGGTGACCCGCGCGTACCTCGCGATCCTCGGAGTGCCCACGTGATCGACCTGCCCGCCCAGACCCGCCGCGTCTCCGGGACCCGCCTGCTCGACCTGTGCGACGAGCGCGGGATCACGAGCCTGATCGATCCGTTCATGGGGCTGCCGATGCACCTGAACGTGCTGAAGCGCCACGGGATCGCGGTCCACGGCGGCGACCTGCTCGAATGGTTCGTCCGCGCCGGCGAAGGGCTCGTCGTCAACGACTTCACGATCCTGCGCGAGAACGAGGTCGCCGAGGTCGTCGAGATGCTCCCCGGGCGCATCTACCCGACCGACCTCTTTCGGGCTTGGGAAGGCGTCTTCTTCACCGAGGAGCAGTGCCGGTATCTAGGCGTCTGGCACGCCAACGTCCACGCGCTGCGCAGCGATGGGCAGACGGGTCTCGCGGTGATCGGCCTCTGGCACGTCCTCTGCCACTGGCTGCTCAAGGCGCGCCACCCGGACGAGATGGTCGACGTCGCGCCGAGCGAGCTGGCCTGGCTGTACATCCGCGAGACCGAACGCTGGGTCGTCGACAACGGGAAACGCAACACCGTGCGGCGCGGCGACTTCGCGACGACGCTCGGCGCCGCGCGCGCCGACGCCGTCTACCTCGCGCCGCCGGGCCGCAGCGGCGGCAAGCGCATCGACGCCCGCGTCTGGATGTGGGAGGCGTGGTGGCAGGGCGATCCCTACCTCAACGTCGAGCGGCTCTACCGCGATTCGGTCTTCGGCGGCCGCACCAACGACGACGCAAGCTACGACCGCGCCGTCACCGCGGTACTGACCGCGAGCGAAGCGGCGCCGTTCGTCATCGTGCAGTCGCGCGCGAAGGACGAAGCACGCTTCGAGCGCCTCGTCCGCGCGCATCGCCCGAACGTCGAGATCGTCGCCCCCGACGACGACGAGCTGTACATCGTAGGCAAGGTCTGATTTAGCGCGTCGCGGCGGCGCTCTGGAAGCGGTACCACACCAGGCACAGCAGTGCGAGGACGACGGCGACGATGCCGTGCCTCGTGTGCACGCCCGACGGGATGAAGTGACCGGTCCAATACAGGATGGCGATGATCACGAAGACGGCGGCGAGGAGCAGCGGGAGCGATTTCATGCGATCACTTTCGTGGCGAAGAGGATGAACGAGACGGCGCCGGCCGCGATGCAGTAC
>JAFAMK010000279.1 GCA_019233415.1 Vulcanimicrobiota bacterium | reverse complement strand
TCGCTCTCGCTCGGCGCGACCCGCGCATTCCAACTGCGCCCGAAAAAAGACAGCGGCCTGCGCCACGACCCGATCACGCTCGACGTCGCGCACGGCGACCTCGTCATCATGCGCGGCGACACGCAGCTCTACTGGGAACACCGCGTCCCGCGCGACGCGCGGATCACCGGCGAACGCCTCAACATCACGTTCCGCCAGCACCGCGCGCGCGAGGGAGCGTGGTGAGCTACGCCACCGCGGTCGGCGTGAACTGGGCCTCTTCGGTCGAGCCGGTCAGGGCGGTCGTCGACGACGTGCCGCCGCCGACGATCTTCGCGACCTCGTCGAAGTAGCCGGTGCCGACTTCGCGCTGGTGGCGGGTCGCGGTGTAGCCGAACGATTCGCTCGCGAACTCGCGCGCCTGGAAGTCCGCGTAGGCCGACATGCCGCGCGCCGCGTAGTCGTGCGCCAGTTCGAACATTGCGTGGTTCAGCGCGTGCCAGCCAGCGAGCGTGATGAACTGGAAGCGGTAGCCGTACGCGAACAGCTTGGTGCGGAACTGAGCGATCGTCGTCTCGTCGAGCTTGCGCTTCCAGTTGAACGACGGCGAGCAGTTGTACGCCAGCATCTTGCCGGGGAACTGCGCGTGAATGCCGTCGGCGAACGCCTTCGCTTCTTCGAGTGACGGATGCGACGTTTCGCACCAGATCAGATCGCAGTAGGGCGCGTACGCGAGCCCGCGTGCGATCGCCTGATCGATCCCGGGTCGCACCCGGAAGAAGCCCTCGGGCGTGCGCTCACCGGTGAGGAACGGCTTGTCGCGCTCGTCGACGTCGCTCAGGAGCAGGTTCGCCGCGTCCGCGTCGGTGCGTGCGACGAGCACGGTCGGCACGTCGAGGACGTCCATCGCCAACCGCGCCGCGACGAGGTTGCGGATCGCCTGCGAGGTCGGGATCAGCACCTTGCCGCCCAGGTGGCCGCACTTCTTCTCCGCGGCGAGCTGGTCTTCGAGATGCACGCCCGCCGCGCCGGCGGCGATCATCGCCTTCGTCAGCTCGAAGACGTTGAGCGGTCCGCCGAAGCCGGCTTCCATGTCGGCGACGATCGGCGCGAACCACTCGCGCTCGCCGGCGTGGCCTTCGACCGCGTCGATCTGGTCGGCGCGCTGAAACGCGTTGTTGATCCGCTCGACGACCTTCGGCACCGAGTCGTACGGATAGAGCGACTGGTCCGGATACGTTTCGCCGGCGGTGTTCGCGTCGGCCGCGACCTGCCAGCCGGAGAGATAGATCGCGTTCAGGCCGGCCTTCACGGCTTGTACCGCCTGGCCGCCGGTGAGGCAGCCCAGCGCCGCGACGGGCTCTTCACGCGCAAGCAGCTTGCGCAGCCGTTCGGCGCCGCGGCGCGCGAGCGTATGCTCGATGCGCACGCTGCCGCGCAGGCGCGCGACGTCCTCGTCGGTGTAGGGTCGCGCGGGCGCGCCGTCGCGCGACCGCGCGCCGTTCGCGGGGCCGTCGAACGAGAACGTGGGAAGGTCCGGCACGATGTCTCCTTGTCGCTGACGAGCTAGGTGGCCGCAGTATAGCCCCATGCCGCGCCCCGCACGCCGGTGCATGCGCGAACGGTACCGATCGGTGCCCAAAGTGCGTGAACTGCGGCCTGAAGCGGCCGAGCGGGACCTAGCGCGTCAGCGTGAGGGTCGCGACGGTTGCTGCGCGCACGGCGGCGTCGGAGAACGGAAGCGGCGTGCGGTCGAAACGGACCCACGCGGCGGACTGGTCGCGGTAGTGCGGCGAACCGGGCTCGCCGGACTCGCCGGCGTCGACGTCGATCGTGCCGTGGTCCCAGTCGCCGGCGATCCAGACCGCGCGGAACGACTGCGCGTGGCCGTTCCACTGCACGGCGGGTGCGAAGCTGCCGCCGCGGCCGGGAAGCGTCGCGCCGTTCCAGATCGTGCCGAAGCCGAACGCCGCGAGCGGATGTTCGAGCGGCTGCGCCGCGTACGTGCCGAAGGCCGGGACCGTCGCGCCGAGCTGCTTCTGCGTGTCGCGCAGTGACGCGAGCACGAACGCGTCATAGTCGTCGTGCGGAACCCAGCCGCGCGGGCGTTCGCGTAGCGCGCGCAGCACGACCTCAAAGCCGGGGCTCGAGCCCGGATACGCGGGCGCCAGCCACGCGGGAAGGTGCTCGGCGGCGAGCGTTCCGAGCATCTCGCGGCGCAGCGCGACGACCGCGGTCGCGCCGGCCGAGTCGGAAACGAGCGTTCCGTCGAACGCGCGCAGCGCGGTGAGCAGCGGCGCGAGCGTTGCGTCGTCGCTCGCATGCGCGCGCACCGCCGAGGCGAGGACGAGCTGCGCGAACTCGCGTTCCGCAGGCGAGGTTGCATCGCGCTGCTCCGCGGCGATCGCGTCCGGTGCGAGCTTGCCGTGCGCATTTGCTGCCGCGCGCAGCGCGCGTCCCGCTTCGTAGGCGCGGTACGGCGGCGGCCAGTACGGCGCGAGCCGCGGCGAGCCGTCGCCGTCGGCGCGGTTGTTGCCGGTCACGACGAGCGCGTCGCGCGACGGATCGACGTGCGGTGCGCGGTCGTAGGGGAGATACGCGGGCTCCGGCGCGTCGCCGTCGTCGGCCCAGCGGCCCCACGACGGCGACAGCGGCACTTGGCCGGCGAAGTGGTACGCGGCGTTGCCCGCGTCGTCGACGAGCAGCACGTTGAGCGCCGGTTCCGGCAGCGCGCGCATCGCGGCGACGCCGTCGGCCGCGCTGCGCGCGCGCAGGAGCGCGAGGAACGGCGCGAGCGGCGAGACGGGATTGCGCCGCATCCGCCAGTCCATCACGTATGCGAGCCCGTGCGCCTGGTCGCGCGCGATGACGACGCCGCGGTCCGATTCGAGGATGTCGTCGTCCTGCGTCTTGCCGAAGCGCACCGTGATCGGTTCGTGGCGGTGGCGCGCGTGAACCCACGCGCCGCGTTCGAGCAACTCGTCGTCGCCGCGCGCGCGCTCGCGCAGGACGCGCATCGCCGCGGTTTCGCCGGCGGTGACGCCCCAGGCGACGTGCTCGTTGTGCCCGAGCGTCACGCCGGGCGTCCCGGCGAGTGCGGCGCCGGCGACGTGCATCCCCGGCGCGCTCCCCTCGAACAGGTACCAGATCCCCGGAATGTTGATGTCGAGGTGCGGGTCGTTGGCGAGGACGGCCTTGCCGACCGTCGTGCGGTTCCCGCCGACGACCCAGCCGTTGCTCCCGATCGGCGCGTGGCCGTCGGCCGGCGCCGCGGCGACCACGGGCCGCGCGCCCGAGAGCGCCGGCAGGTTCGCGATGACGCCCGGCGGGCGGCCGTTCGTGGGCACGTCGTACTTCGGGTCGGTCAGCGGGTAGAGCGCATCGGTCCCGGCCGGGCCGAGGACGCCGCGCACCATGTCGCGGATCACGACGTCGTCCGGCTTGTCGTCCAGGTCGAGGACGGTCGCGAAGCCGACCGCCAGCGAGTCGGCCGGCCGCCAGGTTTCGAAGTCGACGAAGAGCGCGCGGTACTCGGGCGGGAGCGGCTGGCGCGCCGCCGCGGCGTTGACCCCGTCGGCGAAGGCCGCCAGCAGCGCGCGCTCTTCGGGCGAGGCGTGCGCGTAGACGCGGTCTGCGAGGTCGCGAATCCCGTAGCGGCGCATCCGCTGATCGACCCGGGCCAGCGGCTGCCCGAGGATCTCGGCAAGCCGGCCGTCGACGTAGCGCCGAGTCGTGTCCATCTGGAACAGCCGGTCGCTCGCCATCGCGTAGCCCTCGGCGACGAGCAAGTCGTGGACCGAGCCGGCTCGGACGTGCGGGACGCCGCGTGCGTCCCGCGCGATCGTCACCGGCCCGTCGACCGGCAGACCGGCCTCGGTCCCGGTGTTGCGGGCGACGCCGAGCTTGGTCCCCAGCAACACGCCGCCGGCGTACGAGGCGAGGATGAGGGCGACAAGGCCCACGAGCGCGCCCAGCAGAAACGCCACACCACGAATCCAGCGACCGGCCATCGTGATACCTACGACTTGCGCCGGTTGCTTCCCGCAGGACGTCCACAGGGGCCGCCCTTGAGTTTCGGCCGGGCCTCTGCTATACTACCTGCCTATGCCCTTCGGCCGATAACGCGACCCAAGGAACGTCGGACCGGCGTCTCCTGGGTCTTTTCGCCTTTTCGTCCCCCCAAGGCCCTTCGACAGGCTCAGGGTGACGGGGGCGACCCAGCCACCCCGGCTCCCCCGACGTCACCTCGGCCGCCTCTGTCCCGCCGACGCGCTGAGCAAAGGATTCGATGAACCTCCTCGACGTCAACAATTTCGACGCGATGCGGATCGGGCTCGCCTCGCCCGAGCAAATTCGCGCCTGGTCTTTCGGTGAAGTCAAGAAGCCGGAGACGATCAACTACCGCACGCTCAAACCCGAGCGGGACGGCCTCTTCTGCGAGAAGATCTTCGGCCCGACCAAAGACTGGGAGTGCCACTGCGGCAAGTACAAGCGCATTCGCTTCAAGGGGATGATCTGCGACCGCTGCGGCGTCGAGATCACCCGCGCGAAAGTTCGCCGCGAGCGCATGGGCCACATCGAGCTGGCCACACCCGTCACCCACATCTGGTACTTCAAGGGCGTTCCGTCGCGCATCGGGATTCTGCTCGACATGTCGCCGCGCCAGCTGGAGAAGGTGATCTACTTCGCGGCGTACGTCGTCACCGATCAAGGCGACACGACGCTGACGAAGCGCGAGATTCTCACCGAGCAGAAGTACCGCGAGAGCCGTGAAAAGTACGGCACGCGCTTCAAGGCCGGGATGGGTGCGGAAGCGATCCGCGAGCTGCTGCGCGACCTGAACCTGCGCAAGCTGCAAGACGACCTGCGCCGTGAATTCAAAGAGACCTCGGGCCAGAAGCGGATCAAGGCGATCAAGCGGCTCGAAGTCGTCGAAGCGTTCCTTGCCAGCGGCAACAAGCCGGAGTGGATGATCCTTTCCGCCGTCCCGGTCATCGCGCCGGAACTGCGCCCGATGGTGCAGCTCGACGGCGGCCGCTTCGCCACGTCCGACCTGAACGATCTCTACCGCCGCGTCATCAACCGCAACAACCGCCTCAAGCGGCTGCTCGAGCTGAGCGCGCCC
>JAFAMK010000011.1 GCA_019233415.1 Vulcanimicrobiota bacterium | reverse complement strand
GGTCGTCGGCGAACACACGCACACGCACGCCCACGCATCGCTCGTCCACGCGCACGACCACGCGCCGGACGTGCACCACGACCACGAGCACCACGAGCACGACCATGAGCACTAGTCAACAGCCGCCGCTCGCCGGCCTTCGCGTCGTCGAGGTCGGCAACTTCATGGCCGTGCCGTTCTGCGGGCTGCAGCTCGCCGATCTCGGCGCGGAGGTCATCAAGGTCGAGAACCCGCGCGGTGGTGATTTGACCCGCGCGACGGGGCCGTTCCTCGACGGTGAAAGCTCGAACTTCGTGCGGCTGAACCGCAACAAGCGCAGCGTTGCGCTGGACTTGAAATCCGACGCAGGGAAAGCGCTGTTCCGCAAGCTCGCCGCGAGCGCCGACGTCGTGATCGAGAACCTGCGGCCGGGGACGATGGACGAGCTCGGGCTCGGCTACGCGTCGCTCGCGGCCGACACGCCGCGGTTGATCTATCTCGCCGCGACGGGGTTCGGCGCGAGCGGGCCGTACGCGCAGCTTGCAGGGCTCGACATCATCGCGCAGGCGATGTCGGGGCTGATGAGCATCACCGGCGAACCGGACGCCGCGCCGGTGAAGGTCGGCGTGCCGATTGCCGACCTGACCTGCGCGCTCTACGCGACGATCGCGGTCCTCGCCGCGCTGCGCGCGCGCGACCGCGACGGCGTCGGGCAGTTCATCGACGTCTCGCTGCTCGAGTCGGCGGTCTCGTTCGCCGTGTGGGAAGCGGGGCGCTACTTCGCGACCGGCGAGGTGCCGAGGCCGTCGGGATCGGCACACCAAGCGATCGCGCCGTACCAGGCCGTGCGTGCCGCCGACGGCTGGTTCACGTTCGGTGCGAACACGCAGGCGCACTGGCTGCGCGCATGCGCGGCGCTCGGGCTCGACGCGCTCGCGGACGACGAACGCTTCGCGACGAACGACCTGCGCATGGCGAACCGCCCCGCACTCATCGCGGCGATCGAAGCCGCAACGGTCATGCAGCCGTCGGCGCACTGGACGGAACGGCTCACCGCAGCCGGCATCCCGTGCGGGCCGATCCTGAGCTTCGACCGCGTCTTCAACGACCCGCACCTCGCCGCGCGCGCGTTCTTCGCCGATGCGCCGCATCCGTCGCTCGGGCCGGTGCGCCAACTCGGCTCGCCGATGCGCTTCTCGCGCACGCCGGTGCGGCTCGACCACGCCGGCCCGCCGCTCGGCGCCGACTCCGCCGACGTCCTGCGCGGTCTCGGCGTCGCCGACGACGAGCTGGCCGCGCTCGCGCGCGCCGGTGTGACGGTGCTGGCGTGATCCGGGTCGAGCGGCGCGAGGGCGGGATCGCGTGGGTCGTGATCGACCGGCCCGAAGCGCGCAACGCGATGACGTTCGCGATGTGGGAGCGTCTGCGGGAAGTCGCCGTCGAACTGGATGCCGATCCGCAGGTGCGGGTCGTCGTGTTCACGGGCGCCGGCGGCGAGGCGTTCGTCGCGGGGACCGACATCGCCGAGTTTCGCGCGTTCGACGGTGCGGACGACGGCGTCGCCTACGAGAAGCGGATCGACGCGGTGATCGGCGCGCTCGACGCGATTCGCGTTCCGACGATCGCCGCGATCGCCGGCGCGTGCACCGGCGGCGGGGTCAGCATCGCGGCGTCGTGCGATTTGCGATTGGCGGCGCGCAACGCACGCATCGGGGTTCCGATCGCGCGCACGCTCGGGAACTGCATTTCGGTCCGCAACGTCGCGCGGGTCGGCGCGCTGATCGGGCTCGACGCCGTCAAGGCGCTGCTGCTGACCGGCGCGCTTCTCGATGCCGAGGCCGCCCTGCGGGCGGGGTTCGTCGGCGAGCTGGCCGACGACGTGGAGGCGCTTCACGCGCGGGCGCACGAGCTGGCCGCGTCGGTCGCGGACCTCGCGCCGCTGACGCTGCGTGCGAGCAAGGAGATGGTCCGGCGGCTGCGCGCTGCGGCGCCGCTCCCGGACGGCGAGGACCTCGTGCGGCTCTGCTACGGCAGCGCGGACTTTCGCGAAGGGCTCACGGCGTTTCTCGACAAGCGCCGGCCGCACTGGACCGCCCTTCGACAGGCTCAGGATGACGGGAGCTAGGTCAGGATGACGGGAGCTAGCTCAGGGTGACGGGAGGCTAGCCGCGGGCGACGGCGCGGTTTTTCAGTTCCGGGACGAAGTACTCGCCGCGCAGCACCTGCACGTCGGTGACCATGACGACGCCCGAACAGCGGTTCAGCATCGGCAGGACGGCGTCGATGATCGGGTCGAGGTGGTCGCGGGTGACGACCGAGACGAGCAGCGCGATGTCGTCCTCGCGGAAGCCGTGGTGCCCGAAGCCGGTGATCCCCGGGATCACCGTGTAGCCCGTGGAGTGCTGGTCCAGAATGGTCCGCACGGCCGGGATCTGGTCGCGCTCGAGGACGATCTCGAGCCGTTTCATGGTGTTGAGAATGCGTCGGCGCATGGTGCTATGATTCCCGTTTTCACGGAAATGGCCCGGCGCCGGAACTAAGTTCCGTCCTAGAGCTGCGCGAGCCGACGGCGCGCGTCGTCGGCGTACCACGGATGGAAGCGCGCGTTGCGTGCAAGGGCACGGCGCAGGCGGCGGCGCGCCTCGTCCCGATCGCCGGCGTGGAGGGCGATGACGCCGGCGTGGTAGTCGAGCAGCGCGTTTTCGGTGCCGAGCCGAACGGCGCGGCGCGCGCGCGTCCGTGCTTCGTCCCACCGCCCGTCGGCCGCGGCGGACCACGCCAGTGTGTCCTCGGTGAAGACGTCGTCGCGCGCTGCCAGCTCGCCGCGCGCGAGCCGGTACGCCTCGGCGGGCCGCACGCCGTGCTCCGCGTCGTAGACGGCGAGAAGCCGGTCGGTGACGTGCTGCGCGTCGCCGAGCCGGCCGACGGCCGCGATCAGGTCGTCGGTCTGCGCCGCCTCGGCGCGCTCGCCGAGCGCGCGCAGCGCGTCGACCTCGTAGCCGAGCACTTCGGGATATGGCGTGACGCGCGCGGACGCGCGGGCCGCCGCGAGACAGTCGCGCCAGCGGTGGAGCGCGCAGTCGACGCGGGCCAGGACGCGGTTGGCCTCGCCGTAGTTCGGGAAGCGCGCGAGGGCGATGCGCGCGTCGCCGAGCGCCGCATCGGTATCGCCCGCTTCGAACGCGAGCTCGGCGGAGCGGAACCAGAACCAGGCGCGCTCCTGCGCGGGCGCGGCGTACGCGGCGTCGGCGTACGTGGTCGTGCGCGCGAAGCGCCGGCGCGCCCGGTCGAGGTGACCCGTCAGCTCGTCCCAGCGCGTGAGCAGCGTCTGCACGTCGAGCGCACTGCCGTCGTCCGCGCCGTGCGCGAACCGGTCGACGATGCGCTTCGCCGCGCCGTAGTCGCCCAGCTCGAGGTCGAGCGATGCTTCACGCACGTGCAGCGCCGGGTCGCCCGGCGCGACGCGCTCCATGTCGCGCGTCACCGCGAGCGCGTCGCGGAAGCGGTGCAGCGTCAGCAGCGCCGAGCCGAGCGCGGTTTCGGCGCTGAGGTTTCCGCGCGGCTGCACGCGCAGCGATGCCCGTGCGGCGCCGAGTGCGCGCAGCGCGTCCCCGACGTCGCCGCGCTCGCGATAGCGCTGCAAGTACTCTTCCGAGAGCACGCTCGGGCTGAGCATGTCGCCGCGCCGGTGCTGCGCGGCGGCCCGCTCCCAGAACGCGATGCGGCGGTCGCGCAGCGCGTAGTCGGCGGCGACCGGCGCCGCCGTCGGCAGCGCCGCCGGCGGTGGTGCCGGAGGCGCCGCGACGGCGCGGTCGACGTATTTCGGCCACGCCGCGAGCAGCCCGACGGCGAGCACCGCGCCCGCGGCACCCAGCGCGACGCCGAATCGCTTCATCCGCGCGTCCTAGTGCGGCGACGCGAGGTACGGGAACGTCGTGCTCTTCGCCTGGCTCGCGTTCTGCGCGAGGTTCTCGGTCGCGATGCAGCCGTTCTCTTCGTGGTCCTCGGGCTGCACGCCGAGCGCGGGGAGCGTTCCGCCGAACAGCGCGCCGAGCGAGATGCCGACGACGTCGTCGGCGAGGTCGCGCCCGCCGAACTTTCCGCCGGTCGCGCCGCCCGTCTCGACGCCGAGGTACGACGCCTTGTCGGTCATGTTCGACAGGTCGACGGCGTACTCGTTCGGGTACAAGATGCTCGCCAGCGCGTTGCCGTAGTTCGTGCCGAGCGCCGCGTTCGGCGGCCGGAGCGCGTTTTCGGTCGACGCGATCTCGGCTTGGAGCGGGTCGGCCGGCGAGCCGGCGTACGGTTCGACGGCGTTCGTCGTCGCGTGGTCGGTGAAGTTCTCGAAGACTTCCTTCACCGCCGGCCGCGCGAGCAGTTCGATCTGCACGTACGACGGGATCTTCGTCCCGGTGTTGATCGGCGGGCTCGTCGTCCCGCCGCCGTTGCAGGCGGCGAGGCCGAGGCCGAGCGCGCCGCCGAGCGCGACGAGGCCGAGAAACGATCTGGTCATCTGCGCGTCCTCCCTATGAGCCGGTCGACGAGTTGGCCGTCGCCCAGACGTGGATCGTCGAGCTGCCGTAGCCCGTGGTGAGCATCGAGCGCGGCACTTCGACGACGAACGCGAGCACGTTGAAGCCGCCGCCGAGGTCGGTCAGCGTGTTCGTCGGCGGGTTCGTGCTGCACGCGTAGTTGCCGAGCGGCGAGGTTGCGCCGGACATCGTCCCGGCCGCGAAGCCGTTGAACGTCGGGTGCGCCGGGTTCGCGCTCTTGTCGTAGCCGGGCGCGAACGCGCCGGGCGGGCCGACCGAGTCGCCGTTGAAGAGCGGGCCGCCGGTCTCCGGGCCGGGGTCGGTCTGCGAGTTGTGGGTTGCGAAGTTGCGGTCACCGATGAACGAGAACAGCGCGAACAGGTCGATGTAGAACGGGTCGGCGCGCGGGCCGGCGAAGACTTTGATGCCGTTGCTCAGCGTCGCCGGCGTGTTGTACGCGAACGATCCGGTCGCGGGAACGAACGTGTTCGTCGTGCCGACCTCGTTCGGCCGCGCCGGTCCGTACAGCGTGATCTGCTGGCTCGCACCGGTTCCGCTCACACCGAGCTGGATGACCTGGTCTTCCGGCTGCGTCGCGCCGTGCGCGATCTTGAACTGCCACATCAGCGAGGGGTCGAAGAACGAAGACGTGCCCATCCCCGCCGGGATCAGCGGCGAGACGTTCATCACGAACACGACGTCGTTCGGATTACCCGGTGCGGGGAACACGAAGACGTCCGTGATGTCGGCCGACGTGTTCGCGCGGTGCGCGAGGTTGTAGGTGTCCTGGTGGTCGGAGCTGCGGGCCGGGTGCACGGTGTAGAGCACGCCGGCGGCGACGACGGTGACGAGCGTCAGCGCGCGCAGAATCCGCGGTATCGTCATGCGAGGGTGTCCTCTCGGAGCAGGGAGCTGCTACGACGAGAACGGCTCGAACGCGCGAGCGGATTGCGTCGCGCGACGCGTGCGCGCCGTCACGTATGCGAAGACCAGCACGAGCGCGCCGACGAGCGCGCCGCTGACCGCGAGGTCGCCGACCGGCGAGCGCCAGCCCACGACCTGCGCGATCTCGTACAGCGCAACCGCGACGGCCAAGACCGTGACCGCACCGATCCACACGCGCATCAACCCGGGAAGCTGCACGCGCTGCGAGAGCAGACGGTGCACGAGCAGGGAGTCCAGCGTGTCGGTGCAGATCATCCCGAGCGAGAACGCCGCGCCGACCATGAGCGCGCCGGTGAGCCCGGCGTCGGTGCCGAACGCGACGGCGTACGCAGCGATCTGGCTCGACGTCTCGAACCCGAACCCGAACAGCAGTCCGATCGGCACGGCGACGAGCGCGCTCGACCCCTCGCGCAGCGCGCGGGGCAGGAGCTTTGTGCGGGCGCCCGCAACGCGCGCCTCGCCGGCGCGCAGCGCGCGCAGGTTCATCGCCGCGACCACGAGTAGGACGACGATCGAGACCCACGTCCCGACCGTCTCGATCGCTGCGCCGTGCGCGGCGAACCGTGCGCCGAGCAGCCCGACGAGCGCGGAGATCGCAAGCACCATCACCGCATGCCCTCCCGCGAAGAACGTCCCGACGAACCGGCTCAACCGCGGCGTCGCACCGTACGCGTTGCGGGTGACGTTGTCGATCGCCGCAAGGTGATCCGGATCGGCACCGTGGCGCAGCCCGAGGACGAACACGGTAAACGCGCCGAGGCCGATCACGCGGCGACCTCCGCATGTGGGCTGTGCGCGTGTTCGTGCGCGCCGTGCGCGTGGTGGCCGTGTGCGTGAGAGGTGTGCCGGTGGCCGGTGAGCGCATAGCCAGCGACTGCGACGAGAACCAGTGCGCCGATGACCGGCACGGGGACACCGTCCGCCTGTGCCGCGAGGCCGCGCGCGACCATCGCCGCGCCGGCGACTGCGATCACGACCGCGGTGACGAGCGGTGCCAACCGCGCGACACGGTCGAAGCGCGGGCGCGCAACGAGCCACGCGGCACTGCGCACGACGGCAACGCCGATGACCGTCAGCACTGCTGCGAGCCCGAGGCTGAACGCAACGATCAGCGCGAGCCCATAGCCGACACGGTGCAGCGCGACCGCCGCCAGCAGCACGACGAGCGCGGCCGGGCACGGTGCGACGTTCCCGCTGGCAGCAGCCACGACCGCGCTGCCGAACGTCAGCGGCGCAGTTCCCGGAATCGCGTGGGCACGCGCGTGCGCCTCGTCGTCCAGGTCATCGTGAGAGTGCGCGTGCGTGTGGTGATCGCCGAGTGCGTGCGGCAACCGTGCGTGAACCTGGCGTGCGAGGGCGCGTGCGCCGAGGGCCGCGACGACGACGCCTGCGGCAAGCGTCAGCCACGGATAGAGTTGTTCCGGGACGATCCATCGTGCCGCGGCGAGGACGACGACGCCGAACGCAAGGACGCCGGCGGTGTGCGCGACGGTCAGCGCGCCGGCGAGGACGAACGCTTGCCGCGCCGTGGCGCGCGCGCCGACGAGCGAGACCGCAAGCAGCGTCTTCCCGTGCCCGGGTTCCAGCGCGTGGAGCGCCCCGAGCGCGATCGCGAGCAGCAGCGCACCGAGCACCGCAAGCGGGTCGCCGCTGCCGCGCGCCAGCAAGTCGGCGAGCGCACTCGTTCGCGTGAGCCCCGCGCTTGCGGCGACGGCCCCTCCCGTCATCCTGAGCTTGTCGAAGGGCGGCGCGTCGACGCGCTCTCCGATGCGGCCGTCAGCATACACGTCGGCCGCGACCGCGATGCGCGTGCGCGGCGAGCCGGTGAGCGCGCTGGGGTACGTGCGCAGCTCATCGGTCGGCTCGCGCGCCGCGCCGACGACGACGTCCGTCCAGCCGAGACGACCCGGTTCGGTTTCGTCGCGATAGGTCAGCCGGTGCGCTCCCGGCTCGATGCGCGCGGCATAGGTCGCCGTGACGTAGAGCGTCGGCAGCCCAGCCGCTCCGGGCCGTCTGCGCACGGTCGAGCGGAGCGGGCTGAGCGGCGTGGGACGGCCGTCGATCGTCAGCCGGAGTTCGGGCGCGATCGTCGCGGCGTGTGCGGCCGCCCAGTGCTCGAGCGTGGGCTGCGAGGGCGCCCCGCGCCGGTCGAGTGCGCGGTCGAGCGTGAAGCTCGGGATCTCGGCGAGGTCGAGGACGTACCGAACCTCGACGCGCCCGCGCTCCGCGGTGATCCGCGAGAGATGATTGACCGTGAAGTTCCCGAGCGGGTGCGCCGCCGCCGGCCGCACGACGGCCGCGATGGCAAGCACGGTCGCGGCGGTGAACCGGAGCAGCGCGCGCATGACCGCAGAACGGTCGCGCGCGCCGGCCGGATGTTATCTCAGGGCGGCGATCGTTTCCCGGCTCAGGCCGCGCAGCGAATCGGGAAGCGGAACGAAGTGGACCGGGTCGAGCATCGCCGGTGCGTTCCCGCCGGTCGGGTCGATGATCCAGCCCAGGAAGGCGCGCAGCGACTGCGCCGTCCCCGCGTCGGGCTGCTTCTTCTTCACGATCGCGTACTCCACGTTGGCGATCGGGTAGGTGTGCGCGCCGGGGAGGTCGATCAGCGAGACGCGCCCGTCGCGCGCGACGTGCCCGATGCGCGAGGTCGCCTCTTGGAGCGCGGCCTTCGTCGGCATGACGAACTGGCCGTCGCGGTTGCGCAGCGCCGCGATCCCGAGCCCTTTGGCCGCGGTCTGCTCGTACAGGCTGATCCCGATGTACGCGATCCCGTCGCGGGTGTTCTGCAGCAGTTGCAGCAGCTCGGGGTTCCCCTTCGCGGTCTCTTCACCCGCGACGTTCGGCCAGGCGATCGACGTGGCCGGCGTGACCGTCCAGGCGTGCGGCGCCGACGACGCCAGGAACGAGGTGAACAGGAACGTGTCGCCCGACTTGTCGGAGCGGCGCAGCGGGACGATCGTCTCATCAGGCAGCTTCAGGCCGGCGTTGAGCGCGGCGATCTTGGGGTCGTTCCACTTCACGATCTTGCCCGTGTAGACCGCGGCGAGGACGTCGCCGGTGAGCTTCAGCCCGGTCACGCCGGAGAGGTTGTACGCGACGAACTGTCCCGAGATCGCGAGCGGAATCTGCACCAGGTCGCCGCGCGACGCGGCGTCGTTCGTGAGGTACGCGTCCGACGCCCCAAGGTTGGCCGAGCCGCTCTCGGCCGCTGCGACGCCGGCGCCCGAACCGGTCGCCTCGGTCGCGACGTCGACGTCCGGCGCGACCTTGCCGTACGCCGCGACCCACGCATTCATCACCGGGTAGAGGAGCGTCGAACCGGTCTCCCTGAGCTGCACCCGGGCACTGGCGGCCAGCGGGACGACGAGCAAAGTGAGAGCAGTCAGGAGGGCGGAACGCAGACGCAAACGGGTGCTCCTCGAAACGCAGGACGCGGCGCGACGCGTCGATTCTGCGCGACCTCGGTTAAGGCCGGATTATGGCCACCGAAGACTCAGCCGCCGCCCGTGTTCGGAACGACGATCACCGACTGAATGTACGCTCGCCAAGCGGCGTCGACCTGATCCGGCGTGAGCGCCTGCGAGAGGTCGGGACCGCCCTTGCCCTTCTGCATCATCTGCGGCGCGATCGCCTTGCAGACGAGCGGCGCCTTCGTCCCCATCATCATCGCCATCGGCTTCTCGCCCGCCGCCGCCGGCCGGCAGAGCATCGTCGCCGCGGTCGTCGGCTGCATCGCATCGTGCGCCATCGCGTCGTGCGCGTCGTCGGCGAGCGCGAAGCCGGGAAGCGCCAGCGCCGCGGACGCGAGCGCGGCGGAAAGGAATATCTTCGTCATGACGCCACGATAGCGCGCGGGCTCGCCGCGGCGCTGTAGGCCCGCTTACGGCGACGGGAGCGGCCGGCGGTCCCTCGAACGGTCCCCCATGCACGTCTCGTGGCGCTGGATCGTGTTCGTCCTGCGCGGCGTGATCGCGATCGCCGCCGGGATCACCGCGTTCACGATTTCGGTCGACGCGGCGAAGATGCTGTTCGCGGCCTACTTCGTCGTCGACGGCGTGCTGACGATCGTGCTCGCCGTGCGGCTGGCGATTCCGCGCCGCTCGCGGCTGCTGATCGGCGCCGACGGGATCATCGACCTGGTCGTCGCGGGCCTCTTCTTCGCGTACGCGCCGAACACGACGATCCTGATCCTGGCCGTCGCGCTGTGGGCGATCGCGACCGGCGTCCTGGAGTTCTTCGCCGCGCTGTTCATCCCGAAGATCCCCGCGCTCTCGTGGGGGATCGCGCTGGTCGGGATCGCCTCGTGCGCCGTCGGGATCGTCGTGATCGACTGGACGAACCTGGCCGAGATCGGCCTGCTCTACTTCTTCGCGACGTACGCGATCATCGCCGGCGGCCTCTTCGTCTCCCTGGGCATCATCCTCGCCCGCGCCTTCCACCGCGAACGCACCACCCACCGCGAACGCACCACCACCCCGTCATCCACCCCGTCATCCTGAGCCTGTCGAAGGACGAAGGACTACCACACCGTCATCGCCTCCGTGAACAGCGCGGTCAGGTCTTCGCGCGTGACGGCGCGCGGTGCGTTCGCCAGCAGCCGCTGCTGCGCGAAGGCGCCGTCGACGAGCGCGCCGACGTCGGCGTCGCGGTAGCCGAGCGCGCGCAGCCCGTTCGGCATCGCGGTGACGCGCATCAAGCGCGCGAGTGCGGCGGCGAGCGCGTCGCCGATCTCGTCGTCGTACTTCGTGCGCTCCGCGCCGAGCAGCATGGCTGCGTGGCGGTGTTTCTCGGGCGCGGTGCTCGCGGTGAAGCGCCCGGCAGCCGGCGCGCTGACGATCACCGACATGCCGTGCGGGACCATCGCGTGGTCGGCGCCATAACCGGGCGGGACGAAGTCGTGCACCTGCCCGGCGACCGCGTAGGCCATCCCGTGCGGGACGTGCACGCCTGCGTTCCCGAAGCCGATCCCGGCGAGCGTCGCGGCGTACATCACGGCCTCGCGCGCGTCGTCGTCGTGCGCGTCGTGGACCGCGCGTTCGAGGTGATCGCCGAGCAGCCGCAGCGCTTCGGTGCAGGCGAGGTCGCTGTACGGGTTCGCGCCCTGCGAGAGCGGTCGCGCGAGCGGGCTCGCGGGCCGCGCGCGCTGCGTGTACGGCCGCGCGGTGAACGATTCGAGCGCGTGCGCCAGCACGTCGAACCCGCTCGACGCGAGGACCACGGCGGGGAGCGTGCGCGTGGCGTCCGGGTCGACGATCCCGAGCGCCGGGCGCAGCCGCCGCGAGGCGATCCCTGTCTTCACCCCGCGCTCCACGAAGTCGAAGATCGCGATCCCCGTGCACTCGCTGCCGGTGCCCGAGGTCGTCGGGCAGGCGATGTGCGGCGCGAGCGGGCCGGGGACCGGCGCACCCTCGCCGAGCGGCGCGTTGAC
>JAFAMK010000452.1 GCA_019233415.1 Vulcanimicrobiota bacterium | reverse complement strand
CGCGACGAAGCGCGACGACTTGACGCGCAAGCGCGCGCCGCCGCACGTAACGGCGACAGTATGCTTCGCGCACGCGTACTGGGACGCTCGTCGGCCGTGGCATACTATCTCAACGACTTCAGCGACGCGTGGGACTTTGCGTTGGAGGCGGCTGAGCTTGGCGAAGCTGCCGGCGCGTACGTCATCGCGGCGGGAAATTACACGATCATCGCAGCGCTCGCCGAAGTTTGGAAGTGCGACGCGGAAGCCGCGGCGCTCTACGCTGCGGCGACGGTGCGACTTGCGGAGAAAGCCGGCCACGAATCGTTGCGACTCGCCGGACTGGGCCAGCAGCTCTGGGTTGCTGCGGAACGGTACGATCTCGCGACGTTCGGCGAGGCGCGTGCGAAGCTGCTCGCCCGACCGCGACACGATCAATTTCGCGAGACGCTTGTCCTAGCCGTCGCCGACGCGGTCGGCTTCGGATGGCGCAATGAGTTCAGCACGGCAGCGGCTGCGCTGGCCGGCCTTCCCGAACGCCTGCTCGCGTCGAATGCCGACCACGCGTTGCGACAAGGCATGTTAGGACTCATCGCCGCAGCAACGGGAGATACTGATCGCGCCCGGACTCTCGCGCGGGAGGCGCTCGAGCGCTCCGTGAAACCTGCGGGCGTCGAACCGATACATGTCCGATACCATCGCGAGCGCGGCAGACTCGTCGCTGCGGCGACGTGCTTTCTCATTGGCGACATCGTGCGTGGCCGCCGCGCGCTTTCGTCGCGGTTCGATCCGAACAAGCAGCTGCTTTCGGCGATCCATTCAAACGGCATCGATGCGGAGGCCGTTCCACCGCTCTTTCGCGGATGGGCGGAGTTCATCAATGCGGCGTACCGCAGCGCGGCGTCGCATCGGCCCCCGGTGGCACTCACGCCTGCGGAGGTAGCGGTGCTTTCGCTGTTGCCGTCAGGGATGACGCTCGCCGCGATTGCGGCGGAGCTAGGGAAGGCTCCGAAGACGGTGCAGCGGCAAGTCGAGAGTATCTACGCGAAACTCGCGGCCAACAACCGCGCGCAGGCCGTTGAGCGCGCTCGCGAGGCGGGACTCTTACGCTGAGAGAAGGCCCGGGATTTCTCCCGGGCCTTTCGATCTTAGTAGTCTTCGTCGGTCGAGTGCGCGATCGGGCCTTCGTCTTCCTCAGGCTCTTCCGTGTACTCTTCCTCGTCTTCGAGGACGTAGCCCTCGTCTTCGTCCTCTTCTTCCGCAGTCGCGACGGGGACTTCCTCATCGGCGACTTCGTCGACGACGATCTCGCCGTCATCGGTCATCGTCGCGCGCAAACCGCCGAGCGGTGAGGCAGGGACGATCTCGTCATCGGGCGCGCCGGCACGGCCGCGCGCGGGCGTGGCCTCGACCAGCGGAGCCGAATCGTCGATCTCTTCTTCCTCTTCCTCGGGCTCCTCGATGACGGCGGCTTCTTGTTCGCCTTCGCCTTCGATTTCTTCGCCCTCGACGGGCAGGCCGACGCCGGCGGCCGCCTGCGTGAGACGGTCGCGTTCGGCTTCGCGTTCGGCGAGCGCGGTCTGCGAGAGGCGCGGATCTTCGTCGCCCATGAGCAGACCGATCTCTTGCGCGCGCTCGGCCATGTCGTCGTCCGCAATGCGGATCTCGACCTCTTCGCGCTGCTCGGTCAACACCTTGACGTCGAGCGCGAGTGATTGGAGCTCCTTGATGAGGACCTTGAACGACTCGGGAACGCCCGGTTCGAGCACGTTCTCGCCCTTGACGATCGCCTCGTACGTCTTGACGCGGCCGACGACGTCGTCGGACTTGACCGTGAGCAGCTCTTGCAGCGTGTAGGCAGCGCCGTACGCCTCGAGCGCCCAGACTTCCATCTCGCCGAAGCGCTGACCGCCGAACTGCGCCTTACCGCCCAGCGGCTGCTGGGTGATCATCGAGTACGGGCCGGTCGAACGCGCGTGGATCTTGTCGTCGACCAAGTGCGCGAGCTTGAGCATGTAGATGTAGCCGACGGTGATCGGGCGGCCGAAACGATCGCCCGTGCGGCCGTCGCGCAGCCACGTCTTGCCGTCCGCGGGGAGACCCGCGTCCTGCAGCCACTCGCTGATGTCCTCGTCGTGCGCACCGTCGAAGACGGGCGTTGCGATGTGGAAGCCCAGCATCGAGGCAGCCCAGCCCAGGTGCGTCTCCATGATTTGCCCGAGGTTCATGCGCGAGGGCACGCCCAGCGGGTTGAGCACGATGTCGACCGGCGTGCCGTCTTCCGTGTACGGCATGTCTTCTTCCGGCAGCACCTTGGCGATGACGCCCTTGTTGCCGTGCCGGCCCGCCATCTTGTCGCCCTGCAGAATCTTGCGCTTCTGCGCGACGTAGACGCGCACCAGGTGATTGACGCCGGGCGAGAGCTCGTCGCCGTTCTCGCGCGAGAAGCGCTTGACGTCGATG
>JAFAMK010000156.1 GCA_019233415.1 Vulcanimicrobiota bacterium | reverse complement strand
GCCGACCGCATCGACGACGCGCGCCGCGACGCGCAGCGCCACCAGGACACCGCCGAGAAGGCGAAGAGCGAATTGCGCTCGCTGCTCATGTCGCACCTCTCGCTGATCGACCGCCACGCGCACGCAACGGTGTCGGCGGCCGCGCCGGCACCTGCGCAGCCGGCTGCCGCGGCCGAGCCGGCACCGCCGCCGGCGACGCCGGTGAACGAGCGGCCGACGATCATCTCGGAGACCGACGCGCTCGACACGCTGCCGTTCAACGGCGCGGCCGCGCACCAGCTGATCGACTAGAGCGCGAGGCGCGGGGTGGACCTCGGGCTGACCGGACGCGTCGCGCTCGTGCTCGCCGCGAGCAAGGGACTCGGCCGAGCGACCGCCACGGCGCTCGCCGCCGAAGGCGCCGACGTCGCGATCGGCGCGCGCGATGCGGCTACGCTGGAAGCGACCGCTGAAGCGATCCGCACGCAGACCGGCCGGCGCGTCCTCGCCGTACCGGTCGACGTGACCAACGCGGAACAATCGCGCGCGATCGTCAACGCGACGCTGCGCGAGTTCGGCCGGCTCGACGTGCTGGTGAACAACTGTGGCGGGCCGCCGTTCGGCGCGTTCGACGACTTCGACGACGCGGCGTGGCAGCGCGCCTTCGAGCTGAGCCTGCTCAGCACCGTGCGCATGACGCGGCTCGCGCTGCCGCACCTTCCGCGAGACGGTCACGGACGCGTGATCAACGTCATCAGCTACTCGGTCGAGACATTCGTGCCGGGCTCGATCCTCTCGACCGCGCTGCGCTCCGGCGTCGTCGGGATGACGCGATTGCTCGCCGACGAGCTCGGCCCGCACGGGATCACCGTCAACAACGTCGCGCCCGGCGTCATCCTGACCGACCGCGTCCGCCAGATCGGCGGCGAGCACCTCGCCGACACCGTCCCGATGCGCCGCATGGGCCGCCCCGACGAATTCGCGTCGGTCGTCGCGTTCCTCGCTTCCGAACGCGCCTCGTACGTCAGCGGCGCAACGATCCCGATCGACGGCGGCGCGAGCCGCGCGATCGGATAGACGCTAGACGCGCGTCAGCTGGTCGCGCATCTCCTTCGCGCTGATCGGCTGGTTGTAGATCGGCGAGCCGGGCTGCTGTTTGCGACCGCCTTCGACGAGGGCGCCGTTGTCGACCGGGTCGAAGCCGATCTCGTCGATCAGGTCCATGACGACGCGCTTCGCCGCCGGGTCGTCCGAGGCGACCGGGATCGCGAGACGGTCCTTCGCGCCCTTCGGCTTCCCCTCGTTCGCAAGCCGCTTGTAGAACATCGTGTTGAACGCCTTGACGATGTGCGCGCCGGGGACGAGTGCGCGGGTGAATTCGGTCGACGTCTTCGAGCCGAGGTCTTCGATCTCGAAGTCCTCGGTGTAGGCGTTCATCGCGTCGACGACGATTTTATCGTCCCAGCCCTCCAGCTCGCCCAGCGCCTCTTCGCGGCGCGTCCACGGGATCGCGATCAGGATGAGATCGCTCGCGTCGACCACGTCTTGCGCGGTGGACGCCTCGGCATTCGAGCCGATCTCCGCGGCGAGCCCCTGCAGCGACGCCGGCCCGCGCGAGTTCGCGATACGCACGTGGTGGCCGGCCCGCGCGAAGGCACGCGCGGCATTCCCTCCGATGTTGCCGGAGCCCAAGATCCCGATCTGCATCCGCATCCTCTTCATCGGCGGGGGGCCGCCCCCGCCAGGGTCAACGGAAGTTGTACGGCGCGACGCTCGCGCGGACCCGCAGTTCGGCGGGCGGGACGTCCTCTTTGGAGGGCCCCCGGCGATCCCGATCCGCCGATGCCCTTCCGGGGCCGGGCGCCGGGACGATCGTCCGGGCTCCCTTGGCCTGCCTCGCGCCCTTGAACGGCCACGGTCCGGCAATCGGCCGGTAACGGTCGCTGCCCTAGCATCCGCGACATGGCTGCGATGGAATGGATGGGGAGCGCGATGCGGGCCGCGCGAGCGCAGCTCGACGTCGCGACGCACAACCTCGCGAACGCCGCGACCGACGGCTTTCGCAAAGCCCGCGCCGACGTCGCGCTGACCGCGGGCGGCCTCACCGTCACCGCGCGCAAAACGCACGAGCAGGGTGCGGTCCGCACAACAGGCCGGCCGTTCGATCTGGCGCTGCTCGGCCCGGGAACCTTCGAGGTCGGCGGAACGCGCACGCGAGACGGTGCCTTCACGCGTGACCGTGACGGGTTCATCGTCGACGACCGCGGCCGAAGACTGCACGGCGCGTGCGGTCCGCTGCGCGTCTCGGCGGATGCGACGGTG
>JAFAMK010000103.1 GCA_019233415.1 Vulcanimicrobiota bacterium | reverse complement strand
CGCCAAGCGGTTCACCCACTTCGCGCAGCCGAACATCGACGCCGGCACGGCGCTCGACGACGAGATCGCCGGGACGCTGCTGCCCTCACAGGTCGCGCGCGCCGCGGCGGAGCGCTGGAACGACCCGGCCTGGTGCACCGCGACCGGCGCGGCGCTGCGCGCGCTCTACGCCGATCACGTCGGCGCCGCCGACCGCATGGCCGCGGCGTTGCTCGGCGAACCGGTGCCGGCATGATGCTTTCGGTCGTCATCGCGACGAAGGACCGTGCGCCGATGCTCGACGCCGCGCTGGAGTCGCTGCGCGCGCAGGAGAATGCGCCCGCGGTCGAGTTGGTCGTCGTCGACAACGGGTCGTCCGACGCGACGCCGCAGGTGGCGCAGCGGCACGGCGCGGTCTACGAATACGTCGCCGAGCCGCACCGCGGGAAGGCGCGCAACGCGGGGATCGACCGAGCGAGTGGCGACGTGGTTCTGTTCGTCGACGACGACGTCGTCACGCCTCCGCACTTCCTCGCCGCGCACGCGCAGGCGCATGCCGACGCGGCGGCGCCGCTCGCCGTCTCGGGGCCGATCATCAACGTCCCCGATCCGGCGAACCGCCCCGAGCCGACCGCGGCGAACTTCTCGCGCGCGTTCTTCGTGACGTGCAACGTCTCGGTGCGCGCGACCGCGCTGCGCGCCGTCGGCGGCTTCGACGAGGCGTTCGACCTGTACGGCTGGGAAGACACCGAACTCGGTGCGCGTCTGCGCGAGAGCGGCGTGCAGCGCGCCTTCGCGTGGGACGCGTACCTCTGGCACATCAAGCCACCGACGCCGGAGTCGCTCGAAGACGCGCTCGGCAAGGCGCTCGAAAAGGCGAAGATGGCGGCGCGCTTCGTGCGCAAGATGCCGACCACGCGGATCAAGCTCGCGACCGGTGCGTACGCCGCGAACCTCGTGCGCGCGCGCGTGCTGGCGCCGCCGTTCGCGCAGCCGTTCTTCGCCGGGCTCGCGACGTCGGAGCGCGTCCCGCGCCCGCTCGCGGCGCTCGCGCGCGCCGCGCTCCTCGACAGCGTCTACACCGAGGAACTCGACCGGCAGTTGCACGAGCGCTGACGTGCGCGTGCTCCTGGTGCGGCTCGACGGGATCGGCGACGCCGCAGTCTGCGTCCCGCTGGTCGCCGCGCTGCGCGCCGCCGGGCACGAGGTCGGCGTCGCGCTGACGACGCGCAACGCCGGCGTCTTCGCGCCGTCGGCGATCCTCGCCGAGCACGTGCTCGACCGCATCCCCTGGCCCGCGCACGGCTCGGCACCGGAAAGCACGGCGCGTGCGAACGCGGAGATCGCGGCGCAGCGCTACGACGTCGCGCTGATCGCGAGCGAGGAGCCCGAAGCGTTCGCGCTCGCCGCACCGATTCGCGAGCGGGTCGGCTTCACGACCGGGTTGGCGCGACCGCTCAAGACCCTCTGGGTCCGCCTGCACACGACGCGAACCGTGCGCCGCTCGCAGCGCGTCGGCCGCGAGGACGCGCACGAGGTCGAGATCCTCTACCGGCTCGGGGCCGGGCTCGTGCGCGACGCGGCGCCGCCGGCCGACCCGGGGCTGCTGCGCCCGCTGCTGCTGGCGAGGCCCGGCGACGGCGGGCGCGTCCCTCTGCTCATCCAGGCGGGGCCGAAATGGCTCACGACCGGGGTCGGGCGCGAGACCCTGCGCGCGCTGCACGCGCGCCTCGCGCCGCACGCGCGCGTCGTCGCCGCGCCGGGCGACGCCGAGGCGGTCCGCGAGCTGACCGGGGTCGTGCCGGAGACCTTCCCGAGCCTGCGAGCCTGGGTCGAGGCGCTCGGCCGCGCCGACGCCGTCCTCTCGGTCGACACCGGCGCGGCCCACGTGGCCGGGATGCTCGGCGCCCGCGTGGTCGACGTATTCCCCGACGCGGACTTCGAGGCGCAGGTGCGGCGCTGGCGGCCCTGGGCGGGGCCCTATCGCGCCTTCCGGGCCTCGGAGGTCGACGGCGGCGCGGGGAGCGCCTTCGTCGAAGCTGTTCTCGATGGGCTCTGAGCGCGCGCTGCTGGTGGCGGCCGGCGGGGGGATCGGCGACACGCTGCTCGCGGGCGTCGTCGCGCGCGCGCTGCGCACGCGCTACGCGGCGGTCGACGCGGTCGTTCTTTCAGAACACGCCGACCTCGCGTCGCACATCCCGCCGGTCGAGCGCGTGATCCCGTTCGGCACGCGGCTCGCCGCGCGCTACGACGCCGCCGTCGTGACGTGGGCGACGCTGCAAACGGCGCTGCTGCCGTGGCGCGCGCGCATCCCGGCACGCGCCGGCCAGGCGCGCCGGCTCTACTCCGGACTGTTCACGCAGCGCGTTGTCGTGCGCAGCGAGCTGGGCGACCACCAGACGCACTGGACCGAGATCCTGCTCGACTACGCGCGCGCGCTCGGCTGCGACGCGCCGGGCGCGATGCCGGAGTTCGCCGTGCGCGACGACGAGCGCACGGCCGCGCGCGCGCTGCTGCGCGTGCACGACGTCTCCGGCGAGTACGTGCTGCTGCACCCGACGCGCGGGCTCTCCGCGCAGCGCTCGCGCTGGCCGATCGCCGGTTTCATCGCGCTGGCGAAGACGCTCGTCGCGCGCGACGGCGTTCCGGTGCTCGTC
>JAFAMK010000030.1 GCA_019233415.1 Vulcanimicrobiota bacterium | reverse complement strand
CCGGCGGCGAGCGCGTCGACGATCTGGCGCTCGCGCTGTTCGCGGTGTGTGATGTATTCGTCGAGCTTCCCGCGCACGTCGCGGACTTCGGGGCCGTGGCCGCCGTAGAGGGCGTGTGCGTTGCCGTGTTCGTTGCGCAGGCGGTGTAGCGTGCGCTGGTAGGTGCGCATGTCGCCGCCCGGTGGGGCGACGACGACCGTTCCCGTTCCGATCACGACGTCGCCGGTGAAGAGCGCGTGTTCGTCGTCGAGCACGAAGACGAGGTGATCGCGCGCGTGGCCCGGCGCGTGCAGCACCGTGAGTGTTGCGTCACCGAACGTCAGCCGTTCGCCCTCGGCGAGCGTGCGGTCGTGCGGGAAGCGTGCCTCCGGGGGCGCCCAGACGGGGGCGCCGGTCGCAGCGGCGAGCGGTGCTGCGCCGGGGTAGTGGTCGGGATGACCGTGCGTGACGAGGATCGCCGCGTACGACGCGTTCGCGTCGCGCGCGGCGGCGAGGAACGCGTCGCGCTGCGCGTCGTCTACCGGGCCGGGGTCGATCGCGACGAGCACGCCGGGACCGACGCGCACGACGTAGCCGTTCGTCCCGTCGAGTGTCATCGGCGACGGGTTGTGCGCCCGTAGCCGCGCGACGCGCGGGCTCAGCGTCACCATGCGTTTTCCAGTTCCGGAACGATCACGAACTCCGGCCCTGGCTGTACCTCGGGCGAGACGGTCACGATCGCCTTCGATTCCGCGAACGCCAGAAGCTCATCGACCGTCGCGTACGGCGCGATGCGTTCGAGGTGCTTGATCGTTGGGAAGATCAGGTTGATCTCGCCGTGTTCATGCGCGCGCAGTGCCTGGGCCGGCGCGAACCAGCGGCCGTCGTGCACCTCGGTCGCGTCGGCTTCCGCGATCTGGTCGCGCGGTGCGCGCGCGACGAAGAAGCGCGTGTCGAAGCGGCGCGTCGCGAACTCGGCCCGCGGCGTGACCCAGCGCGAAAAGTAGCGCAGTTGCGCCGCGTCGACCGCGACGCCGAGCCGGTCGAGAACGCCCGCGAAGCCGACCTCGTTCGCCAGCATCGCGCGGCGCGCGCCGTCCAGCGCGTCCGTGTCGACGTGGCGGTCGGCGAACAGCAGGCCGACTTCTTCGAACGTCTCGCGGGCCGCCGTCAGCGGGTAGGCCGGCTCGACGTCGCCGGCCGAGCCGCGCACGTGCGCCGCGGCGTCCGAGCGGTCGGCCTCGTCGACGCGGCCGCCCGGGAAGACGTACAGGTCGGGCAAGAAGACGGCGCGCGGGCTCCGGCGGACCATCAGGACCTGCAGCCCCTTGCTCGTGTCCCGACCGACGATGACGGTCGCCGCGTCTCGGATCGGCGCGTCCGGCAGCGTGCTCACCGGAACCTCACCGTGCCCGCGCCGCGTTCCTTCCGTATCATGCGCCCGTCTCTCATCGCCACGTCGGCCCTCGTTCTCGCTCTCGGTGCGACCTCACTGGCGGGCGCGCAGTCGGCGCCGACGCCGATCCCCGTCCCGACGTTGCCGCCGAACACGCCGAACGCCGGGATCATCCAGACGATCATCGGGGTCGGCCAGCAGATTCTCGAGCGCCAGGCGATCAATGCCCGCAACAACGCCCGTGGCACGGTCTCCTACTTCAAGCGCTTCGACATGCAGGTCCAGTGTGGGACGAACTGCTACCGCAACGTTCGCCTGCACCAGGGGACGGTCATCAATCCGCGCGGTGGGACGCCGGGCGTCGGAGCGAGCGTCGACGTGAACGGCTACACCGATCCGGACGGCACGCTCGAAGCCAACACGATCACCATTCTGCAGTAAGCAGCAAAGCGAAAGGCCACACCGATTCGGCGTGGCCCGTCGCGTCTGTTTCGGTCGCAGCGGCCCAACGGTCGCTACGACGTTTTTTCCTTCGGTGGATCCTCGGTCATCGAAATGATGCCGCCCTCCTGCCTTCGGATCGCTTGGTGTTGTTGCGCTTGTGAGAAATCGTTGTCGTTTTCGTCACCGCCGGCGCGCAGTCAGCCGGTCGGTGCCTCAGACCCGGGTGGATCCTGCGACGTCAAGCCGCCCTCCCGTATGTCGTTGGTGATTGCCTCGAGGTTTAGCTATCCTACTCCCGGCCGGCGGTCGGGTCAACCCCAGATTGTGAGAACATTATCGGGAAGCGTTCGCACCGCGTTCGCACCGTAGCGGAGTAGCGGGTTCTTCCCGCCAAGGTAGCCCGTCGTTGAGCACCCAGTTCGGTCGGATACTGCGCCGCGTCGAAGCGGTGCTGATTTTGGTCGGGTCGTTCGCCCTCGCCGCATTGGTCGTCTCCCACCGTCCTTGGGTCGAGCAGCTGCTCGGTCACCTCGGCTGGGTCGCGATACCGCTGGCGGTCCTGGTGTTCGCAATCGTCGCCTCGGCGCCGTTCTCCGTGACCGACGCGCTGGCGATCATGAACGGCGTCCTGTTCGGGCCGATCTGGGGCTCCATCATCAACGCGGTCGGGCTCGTCCTGGCCGCGGTGATCGGGTACGTCGTCGCGCTGCGGACGTCGGCCGCCTTCGACGTGAGGAAGAACGTCGAGCGGCTCCCCGGCTGGGCGCGCCACTTCAAGATCGGCTCGCCGATGTTCCTGATCTGCGTGCGGATCATCCCGGGCCTGGGCGGCACGATCGCGACCCAGACCGCCGCCGCGCTGCGGGTCCCGGTCTTCCGGCAGATCTACACGATGTGCGCGGTCGCGATCCCGATCTGCACCGTCCTGGCGGTATTCGGCGACGCCGCGTCGGACTATATCGACGCGCATGTCGTCGAGCCCGTGCAGGCCTCCATGGAGAGGCACCATATTCACTTCCCGCACCGGCGGCCCCACCACGCGCGCCCGACGTTCAACCCCGTCGTCACCTTCCCGACGCCGCTCGCGACGCCGAACCCGTGGCTGAACCCGTGACCGTCTCGCTGGTCGACACGCCCGAGGCGCTGGCGGCCACCTGCGCGCGGGTCGCAGCGTCGGAGCGGATCGGGATCGACACCGAGTTCCACACCGAGAAGTCGTACACGCCGCACTTGATGGTCGTGCAGGTGCTGTTCGACGACGGCGTCGCGCTGATCGATCCGCTCGCATTGCGCGACCTGCGCCCACTGGTCGACGCGCTGGCCGGTGCGCGGGTCGTCGGGCACGCGCTCAGCTCGGACCTGCGCATCCTCGCCGACGCGTTCGAGACGCTGCCGCACGCGGTGTTCGACACGCAGGTCGCGGCGGCGTTCGTCGGCTACGGGCTTTCGATCTCGCTGCTCGACCTCGTGCGCGACCTGTGCGGCGTGACGCTGCGCAAGTCGCAGACCGTCAGCGACTGGAGCACGCGGCCGTTCACCGCGAAGCAGGTCGAGTATCTGGTCGACGACGTGCGCTACCTCTTCGATCTCGAAGACCGGCTGCGCGCGAAGCTGAGCGCGCGCGGGCGCGAGCCGTGGGCCGACGAGGAGATGCCGGCGCTCGCCGCGCTGCGCACCTACCGCAACGACCCGAAACGCCTGTATCTGCGCGTTTCCGGCAACGCGCGCATGAACCGGCGCGAACTCGGAATTCTCAACGAGCTGGCGCACCTGCGCGACCGCTATGCGCGCGAGCGCAACATCCCG
>JAFAMK010000347.1 GCA_019233415.1 Vulcanimicrobiota bacterium | reverse complement strand
GAGCGCGGAGTCGGCGCTCGACGCCGCTGCGCGCGCGTGGTTCGCCGTGGCCGCGCTCGGGCAACTGCTGTTCGCCGCATACATCCTCGTGCACTACGGCGGCTCGGCGGCGCTCGGTCACGCGGGCCGAGTAAACGCGACGCTGATCCACGGAATCGGCAAAGGCAATCTGATGAACGACGTCGCGGTCGTGGTGCACATCGTCCTCGCGTTCGTCATCACCGCCGGCGGCCCGCTGCAACTCGTATTGGCCGCGCTGATCGTCCCCGGCGGACCGTTTCGCCTCGCGCCCCGCATGCGCGCCCGCGCGATGTGGTGGCACCGCCTGAACGGCCGCGCCTACATCGTCACCGCGATCGTGATCAGCATCGGCGCACTGTACCTGACGTGGACGCAGAAACCGTACCTGTTCCATGCCGGGCCCATCGCTACGGCCGCGGCTCTCATAGCGAGCACGCTCAACGGCGTCGGGATCATCGTCTGCGCGGTCCTGACGATGCGCTACGCGCTCGCCGGCAAGATCGAAGTACACCGGCGCTGGGCGCTGCGCACGTTTCTGCTGGTCAGCGGCGTGTGGTTCATGCGCATCACCTACGGCTTCTGGACGATCGTCACCGGCCGCATCCCGTTCGGCGGCGGCGCGCCCGGCACGACGGGAAGCCTCGACGGCCCGTTCGACATGTTCGTGGACTACTCGCGCATCATCGTCCCGCTGCTCATCCTCGAACTGTACTTCCGCGCGCAGCGCGACGCCGACCCGCAAGCGAAATGGACGACGGTGCGCGTCCTCGCCGGCGCGACGCTCGTCGTTGCGGTCGGCATCGTCGGCGCCGCGAAGCTGATGTGGCTCCCGCAGATGCTGCGCCCGTAGCGGCGCAGGCTACGTGACAGGGCCCTCGCGCGGCTCCAGCAGTTCGACCGGAATGCCGTTGGGGTCCTCGACGAACGCGATCGCGCGCGTCCCGCCCGGCGACTTCTTCGGCTCCTTGACGATCTTCACGCCTTGCGCGCGCAGCCTCTCGATCACGCCCGGCAGATCGCCGTCGACTTCGAGCGCAAGGTGCTCGTAGCGGTTCCCGAGCGCATACGGCGGATGCTCTTCGAGGTCAAAGACCAGCTCGACGTACGCATCCCAACTCGCCCCGACGAACGCCATATCCGCATTCCCCGGATAGTGGTGCGGCCCACCAAGCAATTTCAACCCGAGCTTGTTCGTATAGAAGTCGATCGACTCGTCCATGTCATTGACGAAGATCGACGTATGCAGGTAGCGTGGCATGGCCGGTTAGTGGGTCGGGTGCGAGCCGGGGACGAGTTCGGTTGCGGCGATCATTGTTGCGGTGCTCGCCGTGAACGTTGCGGGGACGCCGCGCCCGACGGCGTACGTCTTGTTGACGACCATTGCGACGGTCGTGCCGCCCATCGTGAGCTTCGCCGTGCCGCTGATGGCGGTGTAGTAGCCCAGGGCCTGTGACGCATTGATCCCGTAGACGCCGCCCGGTTCGAAGGCGATCATCTCGTTCACGATCGTGAGCGTCCCGTTGCTCGGAACTTGGTTCTGGAACTCGCTCTTGAAGACCGAATGCGGCGAAGTCAGCACGACCGGTGGCGCACTCGGGTCCATCGTCGGGTAGTTGAATGCCGAGCCTTGCTGCAGCAGGTGGATGCCGAGGTACGACTGCGTCGCCGGGCCCACGTTGCCGGCCGTGTGCACGCGGCCTTGCACGGTGTAGACGGTCAGGTGATTGCCGGCCGGGATCGTCGTGGGCGCCGAGCTGGGCGACGTCGCGTGCGCGAACCACCAGCTCGTCACGCCGCTCACGTTCGTGATGCACTCGGCACCGTGGTGCGTGTGCGCTTGCAGCCACGTCGGCGCGCCGGTCTGGAAGATCTCTTGCCACATGTCCCAGGCCTTCACGGGCTTGCCCATCGGCGTCTTGATCCCGTCGACCACGACGCAAGCACCGCGGTAAACGACCTTGACCTGCGGCGCCGCGAACGCCGGAACCGACAACGCCGCAACGGCGGCGAGGCACAACACCCAACGCTTCATGGACGCTTGCTTCGTCCAGTAGCGAGCGTGCCCTCTCGCTACATCCCCGCCGCCGCCATCTTCGCGCAGACGAACGGCGCGGTGAGGGCCGCGCCGGCCAGATAGAAGCCCGCGAAGACGGCAAGTTGCCGCAGCGGTGCGAGGATGCTCACCAGCGCGAGGACGACCGGCGCGACGAGCAGCCCCATCATTCCGACGTCGTGGAAGTGGTGTAGTCGGCCGACCGCGTCGAGGCCGTAGTTCGACCAGAGTGTCTGGGCAACTCGCGACGTGAGCCCCAGCAAGAGCGCATAACCGATGAGGCGGATGATGAAGCCGGCCATTGCTGCTTTCTAATGCCCTCAGTGCAGAAAGTAGCGGTAGGTGGAGAAGACGAGGGCGATTCCGCGCTCGTCGGCGGCGGCGATGACCTCGGCGTCGCGGATCGAGCCTTGTGGGGCGATGACGGCGGTGCAGCCGGCGTCGGCGGCGGCGAGCAGGCCGTCGGCGAAGGGAAAGAAGCCGTCGCTCGCGCAGGCGGCGCCGGCGGCGAACGCGTGGGCGCGGTGGGCGGCGATCTGGACCGCGCTGACGCGGTTCGTCTGGCCGGCACAGATGCCGCGCGAGACGCCGTCGCGCGCGATCACGACGCCGTTCGACTTCACGTGGCGCACGAGGTCCCAGGCGAAGACGAGGTCGCGCCACTCCGCGGCCGTCGGCTGGCGCTTCGAGACGACGGACCACTGCTCGGGCGGCGACTGCGGGTCGTCGTCCTCGGCCAGGACGCCACCCAGCGCGCTGCGCACGCGCAGCTCGGCGGCGAAGCGCTCCGGCGCGCCCGGGCGGAAGCGCATGATGCGCAGGTTCTTCTTCTTGCGCAGACGCGCGAGCGCGGCGTCGTCGAACGCCGGCGCGGCGACGATCTCCAGAAAGAAGCCGGCGAGGTGCTCGGCTGCGGCGGCGTCGACGGGCGCATCGACGGCGATGATTCCCCCGTAGGCCGACACCGGATCGGCGCCGAGCGCCTCGCGCACCGCCTCTGCGACGTCCGGCCGCTCGGCGACGCCGCATGGGATCGTGTGCTTCACGATCGCCGCCCGCACGCGCCCTTCGACTGGCCGCCCTTCGACTGGCTCAGGGTGACGGGGGTTGGTGGTCTCCCCGTCATCCTGAGCTTGTCGAAGGGCGAGCGGGGCGCGGACCAACAGGCGGAGGGTGGCGTCGAGGTCGAGGAGGTTGTTGTAGGAGAGCGCTTTGCCGCCGAGTTGTTCGGGGAGTTGCGCTTCGCGGGCGAGGTAGAAGGCGGCGCGGTCTTGCGGGTTCTCGCCGTAGCGCAGGGGTTGTTCGATCGGGATCGTCAGCGCGAGTGAGCCCGGGAGTTCGTTCGCGAGCAGGCCCGATTCGAGGTAGCGGGCGATCGCGCTGTCGTATTCGGCGGTGCGCTCGAAGGCGCGCGTTGCGTAGATGCGGCGCGTTGCGTGGTCGAGGCCGCCGTTCGCCAGCGCGTCGAGGAACGGCGCGTACTGCGCGGGATCGCTCAGCACGGTGACGTGGTCGAAGTTTTTCGCCGCCGCGCGCAGCAGCGAGACGCCGCCGATGTCGATCTGCTCGATCGCTTCTTGCAGCGTTGCACCCTCTTTGGCAACCGTCGCTTCGAAGGGGTAGAGGTTCACGACGACGGTCGAGATCGTCGGTATGTTGTGCTTGTCGGCTTCGGCGCGGTGGACGGGGTTGTCGCGGTCTTTCAGAATGCCGCCGAAGACGTTCGGATGCAGCGTTTTGACGCGACCGTCGAAGAGCGACGGGTAGCCGGTCAGCTCTTCGACGTCGCGTGCGTCGACGCCGTGCTCGCGCAGGTGCGCACGCGTCCCGCCGGTCGCGTAGATCGCCACGCCCCGCGCGGCGAGTGCCTGCCCGAGCGGGACGATGCCCGTGCGGTCGTAGACGGAGAGGAGCGCTGCCATTGCGGTTCGTTTAGCCGACGGCGGCGGGCTCGCGCTCGTCCGGCGCGGCGAGCGCGGGCGGTTCGACGGGACGGTCGTCGAGCGTCGCGCTGATGATCGAGCTGACCCCTGGCTCCTGCATCGTCACGCCGTACATGCGCTGCGCGAGTTCCATCGTCTTCTTGTTGTGGGTGACGATCAGCATCTGCGCGGTCGACGAGACTTCGCGAATCTTGGTCGAGAGCCGCTCGACGTTCGCGTCGTCGAGCGCGGCGTCGACCTCGTCGAGCAGGTAGAACGGCGACGGCTTCACGGCGATCAGCGCGAAGATCAGCGCCGAGGCGGTCATCGCGCGCTCGCCGCCCGAGAGCGCCGCGAGCGCGGTCATCTTTTTGCCCGGCGGCTGCACGGAGATTTCGATCCCGGTCTCGCTGAGGTTCTCCGGGTTCGTCTGCCACATCTCGGCGGTTCCGCCCGGGAAGAGTTGCGTGAAGACCGTGCTGAACTCGCGTTTGACGGCGTCGAACGTCTCGTTGAACTGCACCTGGCACGAGGTCTCGATCTCGGAGATCGTCGCGAGGAGCGTCTCGCGCGCCTTGTGCAGATCATCCATCTGCTCGCGCAGGAACTTCTCGCGTTCGGTCAATTCGTCGCGGTCGGCCTCTGCGTTGAGGTTCACGTTGGCCTGCAGGCGCAGCAGCTCTTCGCGCAGCCGCGGCAATTCTTCCACGACGGCGTCGGGTTCGTCGGCGTAGCGCGCGAGGACGTCCTGCTGTTCTTCGTCGGTCGCGGGGTTTTGCGCGAACGTCTGCTGCAGCATCCCGAGTTCCGCGTCGATCTCGGCGAGGCGGCGGCGGCCCGACTCGCCGGCGGCGGTCGCCTCGCGGTCCTGCGACTGCGCGATGCGCTCGTCGGCTTCGCGCTGCGCGGCCTCGTCGGCGCTCGCCTCGCGCTGCTTGCGCGCGGCTTCGACCGCCGCGTCGGCGTGTACGACACGTTCGCGCGCGCCGGCCAACACCGATTCCAGTTCCACGACGCGCGCGCGCAGCGCGGCGAGTTCTTGCAGCATCGCCTCGCGCGCGGCGCCGGCGCGCTCCGCGTCGGCATCGAGCAGGCCCAGGCGCGTCACCGCGGCGTCGTGCTCCGCGCTCAGCGCAGCGATCTGCTCGCGCAGTGCACTTGCGGCTGCGACGACGTCGGTCTGCTCCGCCTCGACGGCGGCGATTCGCTCGCGCGCCGCCGCGAGCGCGGTTTCGAGCGCCGCGCGCTGCTCCGACAGGTCGACGTGGCCTTCGGCGACGCGTTCGAGCGCGTGCAGCCGCGAGCCGACGTCCTCACGCGCGCGGGCGAGCGCGTCGATGCGCGCGACCGCTGCCGCGACGGCGCCGTCGAGCCGCTCGATCTCGCTCGCCAGACCCTGGAGCTGCGTGCGAACGTCGCGCAGCGCGACCTCGGCGTCGTTCGCGAGCTGCGTCGCCTCGTCGCGTTCGGCTGCCGCGGCGTCCAGTTCGGCCTTGGCGGCGAGCCCGTCGCGTTCGATCTGTTCGAGTTGCGCGCGCAGTTGCGGGATGCGTTCCTTGAGCGTCTCGGCCTGCGCGCGCCGCGCCAGGATCGAGCGCTCTTTGCGGAAGCGGCCGCCGGTGATCGCGCCGCCGCCGCGAATCTCGTCGCCTTCGAGCGTGACGATCGAGTCGCGGAAGCCCTCGCTCCGCGTCAGACGAATCCCCGTGCGCAGCTCGTCGACGACGAGGATGCGGCCGACCAGGAATGCGACGATCCCCGCATACTCGGGTGCGGCGCGCACGAGCGTGTGCGCATAGCCGATCACACCGGGGCGGCCGGCGAGCGTGCCGATGTGGCGGCCCTCGCGCTGCGCGAGCGTGTCGAGCGGAAGGAACGTCGCGCGCCCGAGTTCGCGCTCGCGCAGGTACGCGACGGCGGCCTCGGCGTCTTCCGACGTCTCGGCGATGATGTTCGACAGCCCGGCGCCGAACGCGACGTCGAGCGCGCGCGCGTAGCGCTCGTCGGTCGAGATCAGGTTCGAGACGACGCCGTGCAGCCCGCGTAGGTGCCCGCGCTGCGCGGCCTCGACGACCGCGCGCGTCCCGTGCGCGTGCCCTTCGAGCGCCGCTTCGAGTTCCTCGATCGTGTGCAGGCGCGACTCGGCCGCCGCGATCTCCGAAGCGATCTCGCGGTGACGGCGCTGCAGGTCGGCGACGCGC
>JAFAMK010000310.1 GCA_019233415.1 Vulcanimicrobiota bacterium | reverse complement strand
CCGACCGCGAAATTGAACGCGGTCGTGCGCGACGCGGTCCTCGCGCACCCGCCGCCGATTCAGTCCGGCAAGCCGCTGAAGGTGCTGTACGTCTCGCAGCCGCAGACGCACCCGCCGCTGTTTGTCTTCCATGTCAACGACCCGGAGCTGGTCCCGGCCTCGTACAAGCGCTTCATCGAGAACACGTTGCGCGGCGAGTTCGACTTCGAAGGCGTTCCGCTCACGTTCGAGTTCCGCTCGCGACGCGAGGGCGGCGAACACTCCGACTACGGAGACCACGCAGGATGAACCAGACCGCGCTCGTGATCGGGTCGGCCGTCGTCGCCTACCTCGTCGGTGCGGTCCCGTTCGGCGTCCTCGTCTCGCGGGCGTTCTACGGGACCGACATCCGCAAGGGCGGCAGCGGAAACATCGGCGCGGCGAACGCGCTGCGCACGCTCGGCCGGCGCGGAGCGCTCGCCGTCCTGGCGCTCGACGCGCTCAAGGGCTTCGCCCCGACCCTGGCCGCCGGGGCGCTCGGCGGAACCCTCCCGGCGGCCGTCGCAGCGCTGGCCGCCGTCGTCGGGCACTGCTGGTCGCCGTTCCTCGGCTTCAAGGGCGGAAAAGGGGTTGCGACGTTCCTCGGGATCGTGATCGCGCTGTGGTGGCCGGCCGGCCTGGCCTTTGGCCTGGTCTGGGTCGCGGCGGTCGTGGCCTGCGGCTACGCCTCGGTCGGCTCGATGCTCGCCTCCCTGGCGATGGGGCCGGTCCTCTGGTTCGGGCTCGGCAGGGCGGGCCTAGTCTACGGCGTCGTCGCGGCGCTGCTGATCGTCGCCCGCCACCGCGCGAACCTCGACCGCCTGCGGCACGGGACGGAAAACCGCCTCGGTTTGCTGAAAACGCCGCACCGGTCATAGGAACGGGCTGCGTGCGTTCCACACGCGCAGGTCGCACCGTGCGCCCACGTGGCGCTCCGCAGTTGGGGCGTCGTACCGCGGAGAAGCCTTTTCAACAGCCATGATCAGCTCCAACGATTTCCGGAACGGCGTCACCATCGTGATCGACGGCCAGCTCTGGACCGTCATCGAGTTCCTCCACGTCAAGCCCGGCAAGGGCGCGGCGTTCGTGCGCACGCGCTTGAAGAACGTGAAGACCGGCTCGACCGTCGAACGCACGTTCCGCGCCGGCGAAAAGCTGGAGCGCGCCACGGTGGACAACCGTGAGATGCAGATGCTCTACAACGACGCCGACGGCTACCACTTCATGGACAACGAGACGTACGAGAACTTCACGCTCCAGAAGGACGTCATCGGCGACCCGGCCGACTTCCTCAAGGACGGCATGAAGATCGCGGTCCAGTTCCACGACGGCACCGCGATCGGCGCCGACCTCCCTGCGCACGTGGAGCTGAAGGTCGAAGAAACCGATCCCGGCTTCAAGGGTGACACCGCCACCGGCACGACGAAGCCGGCGAAACTCGAAACCGGCGCAACGGTCAACGTCCCACTCTTCGTGAACCCCGGCGACGTGATCCGCATCGACACACGCGACCGCCGCTACATCGGCCGCGTCCAGAACTAGCGCGCCGCGAGCCGCACTACGCACATGCGCATCCGGCGGCTCAAGATACTCGGCGTCGCGATGGGCCTCTCGCTCCTCGCGGCGCTCGTCGGCGTCGTCTTCTACCTCCTGCCCCGCAACGTCGCCCCGTCGGCAAACCGCATCGCAGACTTCGTCGTCCTGAACAACGCGAAGTTCTGGGTCGACGACCACGCCGCAGCCGCGGCGCTCTTCCGCTTCCCGAGCCGCGACGACGAGAACGAGCACCTTCGCTTCATCGCGATCGACGAAGGTTCGCTCGATGCGCCGCCGCACGGACTCGGCGCTTGGCCGTGGCCCCGTTCGCGTCACGGTCAACTGCTGCAACGCCTCGCGCGCGCCGGCGCGAAGGTCGTGACGTTCGACGTGCTCTTCCTCGAACCGGCTTCCGATCCGGCGCAGGACACGGCCTTTGCCGCCGGACTGCGCGCGCAACCAACGGTCCTCGGGTTCACCATCGACACGACGAGGGGCGGTGTTTTCTCACTGCTCGGCCCACCGCCGTCACTCGCGGACAACGCGCGGGCACTCGGATTCACCACCGTCGACAACCCCGGCGGCTGGCTCGTCGGGCAGTTCCTCACCATGCGGCCCGCGGACGGTCGCACCTATCCCTCGCTGGCTGCGGCGACGACCGAGACGTACACCGGCGCGGCGATCGAGCCGATCGACGCATGGCACGGCAAGTTCGGCACGCACGAGGTTCCGCTCGACGGCGAGGGGCAGATCACGATGCTGCCGTTCGTCACGCATGAGTACGTCGACCAGCAGGACACGAGCGGCTTGTCATCGCGCGCCGGAGCCGCGCGGCTGACCATCCCCTTCGTCCAGATCGTCTCGTACGCCGACGCGCTGCGGATGGACGACGCTTCGCTGCGCAGCTTCGTGCACGGCAACGTCGTCGTCGTCGGAGCGACCGCGCAGGCGCTGGGCGACTATATCGTCACCCCGAACGGCCGCTATCCCGGCGTCTTCGCGAACCTGCGGCTGATGGACCAACTGATGCGCGGCACGTTCGTGCGCCGTGTGCCGCCCGCGCTCGACCTCGTGCTGATCGTGCTGATCCCGCTGCTGATCGGGTTCGTCGTCACGCAGTTGCGGGCCGCCGTCGGCGTCGCAATCGCCGTCGGCGTGGTCGTCGTGTACTCGATAACCGCGGTCGCGCTGTACGGCTCGACGCTCCACTGGATGAACCTGATCCACGTCGACACCGCGACGATCCTGGCCGCACTGTTCGTTGCGCTCTACCGGACGATCACCGAGGGCGCCGACAAGCGCGTCATCAAGGAAATGTTCGGCAAGCACGTCTCGCCTGAGTTGGTCGAAGTGATGCTCGCGCACGACGACCCCCTCAAGGCGCTGGACCTCTCCGGCAAGCGCGTGAAGGTAACCGTCTTCTACTCAGATATTCGCGGCTTCACCGCGATGTCGGAAAAGATGTCACCGGAAGAAATCTACGGCGCGCTCAACGAGTATTTCGAAGAGATGTGCCAGATCGTCTTCAAGTACGGAGGGTACGTCGACAAGTTCATCGGCGATTGCCTCATGGCGGTCTTCGCAGCACCGAACCCGCAACCGGACGACGCATACCACGCCGCTCGCTGCGCCTGGGACCAGCAGCGGAAAATCGACGAGATGATGGTCGAGTGGGCCGCCGCGGGACGGCAAGCGTTCACCGTCGGCATGGGCTTGAACACCGGCGAGGTGGTCATGGGTAACCTCGGTTCGAGCGACCGCCTGAACTACACCGTCATCGGCGACAACGTCAACACCGCCGCCCGCCTCTACAACGTCGCCAAAGGCGGCCAGATCATCATCAGCGAGTCGACCTACGAAGAAGTCAAAGACCGCTTCATCGTCAACGAGCTAACCCCGGTCTCGGTCAAAGGCAAAACCCTCCCCCTCCGCAACTTCGAAATCATCGCCCCCCTCGAACCCGGCGAACCCAACACCTCAACGATCCTCGACCCCGAGAACCTCCCCGAAGCAACAGTCGCCGACGCGCACTAGACAGAGCCTTCCCCGGGCACTGCTCACGGCAGCGGGACGCCGCGGAACGTGATAGAGTAGGCCCATGCAGACCGCACGCACCACGCTCCCGGCGTTCGATCTCCCACCGCCGCCGACTGGAGCACATCGCATGTACGCGATCGCGTTCGATCTCGTCATCGACGACCTGCGAACCCACTACTCCGCAACATCGCCGAACAACGCGTACACAGAGGTCCGCCGCATCCTAGAAGAGGACGGCTTCGCCTGGCGACAGGGATCGGTCTACTTCGGCGATCCGGCGAGGGTCAACGCCGTTTCCTGTGTCCTGACGGCACAGCGTCTCGCAAACGAACTACCCTGGTTCTCAACGTGCGTCCGCGACGTACGCATGCTGCGCATCGAAGAAAACAACGACCTCTTCCCGGCCGTCTCAGCGTCCCCGCGAAGCGGCGGCGGGGCAGGAGCTTAGGCTGCGCGCACTGCGCGGCGAACCAGCTTGACGCGAAGCCGCTTCTGCAGCACGCCAAGGATGAGCGAGAGATTGTCCATGCTCGGGTTGCCGCTGGTCGAAAGCATTCGGTGCAGACTCTTTGCCGGCTTGCCGGTCGCGTCGGCCAGCCGATCGAACCCGACGGTCGCATTGACGAGATCGCGCAGAACGAGACGCGCCGTCTCCGGCTCACCATTGAGAAAGAGCGCAACCGCCTCATCGAGGAGTGCTTTCGCGAACGCCGGATCGCGCTTCACGCGATCGACGACCGTCTCTCGCGAATCTCGAGTCACTACCACACTCATCACTCCTGCTTGGCTTTCGATGGTGCCTCCTGCGGTCTTGTACTGGGCCCACAACATCTTCGCACGTTCAATATCTGCTTGCGAAGCATCGCTCCAAGACGCACCGAGAGGCCGAACTCGCGGTTTCGATTTCATCGAGGGCCGGTACAACCCGCATCGCCGACACTCTGCCCTCGGCCTTCTCTCACCCGCAAATTACGAGCGGCTCTAGGCCGCGTGACGTCCAATCACTTGGTCTCCACGAAGCCGGGTCGCCTCCATTCAACCGTGCCGGTTTCCACACGGAAAGTTTGCGGCCCGGACCGGCGGCGGGCCTCTTCACCGCGGGGCTCCTAACAAGGAAGGGCCATGTGGAAGGTCGTAGGACGCGGCACCGTTCTTTCGCCTCAATTCGAGTCGGCGCGGCGGCAAGACTTCGAGTACTTCCGGGGGTACTATGAACACACGGCGCGACTTTCTATGCAGCGTCACTGCGCTTGCGCTGAGCGGGTGTGCTCCATCTGGGTTCGGGATGGCCGTTTCGACGCGCCGATCACCAGAGGTGCATCGACTCGGAAATGGCTATTCGCTGGTCGTCGGTCGAAGCAGAGCACGCGCTGCTTTGATCGACTCGCGAAAAACGATCTTGACCATGACCGCCCTGTCACGAAGTGGGACGACGGTTAGATTCGCTTCACCGTCGGCGCTGGCCGGCCACGTTCGGATACGTCTCGGAAGCGTAACGAACGCGCTAAGCTCGGGCGATACATTCCGCATACATCCATTCGGCATGGGCGAGTGGCGAACTCGGGACGGCTCATATTTGCGCATTCTCGATCTCCAAGACGGCACGAGTCAGATCCACGCGCCATCGCTCGGTATCCACTTCAAGTCCGTGCCGGTGCCGTTGAGCAACTCACCGTACTCTGCAGCCGTGCCGAAAAGCCTTCTCGAATCGGCGCGAAAAGCCATGTCCACGGTGAATCCGAACTGCAGTGACTCCTCTTGTGGCGATCCCGGTGGAGGTTCAGGGAACGACACGGGCACGCAGTACGACGACTATGGCGATTCACTCACGAACGACGGCGGCGGCATGTTCGAATTGGACGCAGGGGGGAATTCGAGTGATCCGTACGTGTTCGACACGGGAAACCTCTACGACGATTTCGGCACCGATACGCTCGATATGAACATGGACGGCTACTCTACGCTCGCTGCTACCACTGTCCAGCCTATGACCGATGAATGCAAGGCTGCACTGCGCGATCTCAACGCCGCTTTTCTCAACTTCGTTGGGATGACACTTTCCGTGGCCGCGGTCGTCGTTGCAGCGGGCCGGTTCAAGATCGGGAAAAAGCCTCCGACCGGCGCCGGTCCAGATGACGGCTTCAGCGACTTCAGCGCGAGTTTCGGTGATCCGGCAATGTTCATCGGCTCAATCGTCGATCTCAACAACAAACAGAATACTGTCGATAATGCCTGTGCCGGGCAAGGCGCTGGTCGGCGCCCGTACGGGTAGTATGTGCGACAACGCTGCCGCCGGTGCAGTTGCTCTTCTCCTGTTGATCTTGAACGGGGTCTTGCGAAACCCCGGCAGGCTTTGGCCGTTCACGCAAGTAGTCGTGGCGCTGGGAGCGATCGTCTCGCTTCCAGGCCCTCTGCTACGACTGGGCTTTTTCGGCGTGCCTGGAGTCAGGCTCTGTCTCGATAGCGGCGCGCAGACGTTGTACTTGTGGGCCTGGGCGACGTGCATCTTCTTGTTTGCCGTCAATTTCCTGTGGTCGCTCGGCCATACGCGACGCGCGAAAAAGTCCTGAGTTGCTAGCCCCGCGGCGCGCGCGCAGGTGGGAGACGTCGGTCGGTCGTGTCGCTGAAACGCAATCGTCTTAGTTGCCGCCGATGAAGATGCTCTGCGAGAGCCAGAACGTTTCGAGGAATATGCGCGGCTTTTAAGTATGCGCAGCACTCGTACTTCTCGTAGGGGCCTTCAGACCAGCGCACGCGGACGATCTGATCCTCCACGGACCGAGCGCCGTCGGTTGCCATGCTTCCTCGCCTGGCAGGACCGGCAGATAGAGTGGTTACCGGCAGAGTGTTGCACCGAGGAAGCCATTTAGCGTGCGCGAGACGCGGCGCTTCCGAGTTCGACCGGACGAATCTCCACCACTTCGAAGGCGACCAACGGTTTGCGGCAGCGGGCGCAGAGGAGGTTCGGGGCGGGTTTGCGTTTGCGCAGCAGTTCCATCGTGCATTTTTCGCAGCGGATGATGTAGCGCTTCGTCGATTCGTTGAGTGGGGCGGCTTTGCCGAGGTCGTGGTAGATCGAGCGCAGGCCGAGCTCGCGCATTTTCTTTTTGAACGTGGCGGTGTGTCCGGGGTTTTGGCCGCGGGCGTGGAGCCAGGCGTGGATCATCTCGTGCAGGAGCGTCTCGCGCAGCTCGTCCGGCTTTCCGGCCAAGTGTTTGGGTGAGAGCTCGATCAGCGGCGGCTTGTAGACGATGCGGCCGGCGAGGTTGGAGAAGCGCGCGTTGTAGGCGATCCGGTAGGCGGGAATCTCGCCTTGGAAATACAGCCAGTTGTATTGCGCGAAGAGGAGCTGCAGCTCGGCGACGTCGGGCAGACCCGGGAGCATGGACTGGAAGCTTCGAAGGATTCGCGCTGTGGGCCTACCCGCGCGCATCGCGATTCCGATCCTCGCCGTCTTCGCCGTGATCTTTCTCGGCGTGCTCGGCTGGTTTCTGCGGATCGGCTTCGGCACGACGGGCTCGGCGTTCGGGCCGGGAACCGTCGCCGAGCAAGGTGATGCGCGGATTCAGGCGACGCCGGCGCCGATCGCGACCGATCCACCGGGGACGTTCACCGTGCCGCAGACCGGCAGCGGGCCGATGCAGGGCGGTTCGACCGCGCTGCCCGGTGCGTCCGTGGGCGGTGGAAACGCGGCCGGCGGCGGTCCGCCGGCGCCGATCATGCAGGAACTGCAGGCGCTGCGCGCGCGGCTTGCGCACAACCCGAACGATCTCGCCGCGATCGTTCGGCTCGGCGACATGGAATTCGACGCGCAGAAGTTCGACAAGGCGACGGACCTCTACCGGCGCGCGCTCGCGCTCGATCCGTCGAACCCGGACGTGCGCACCGACCTCGCGACCGCGCTGCACGAGAACGGGCACGACCTCGACGCGCTCGCGCAGCTCGACGCGGTACTGAAGGAACGCCCCGACTTTCATCCTGCCGTCTTCAACCGCGCCGTCGTGCTGCAGGCGATCGGACGCCGCACCGACGCGATCGCCGCGTTCAAGCACTACCTCGCGATCACCGGCCCCGATGATCCTCGCGCGCCAAACGCGCGCGCCGCCCTCCAGCAGCTAGGTGGATGAAGCTCTACATTTCGGCAGACATGGAGGGGACCGCCGCGGTCTGCTCCTGGACCCAGGTCGACCCGTCGAACACGACCGAGTACCCGTACTACCGCCGGCTCATGTCGCAGGAAGTGCGCGCGGCGATCGACGGCGCGCGCGAGGCCGGCGTCGGGGACGTGCTGATCAACGACTCGCACTCGTCGATGCGCAACGTGCTGTGGGACGAACTGCCCGACGACGTGCGGCTGATCTACGGGAACCGCAAACCGTTCTCGATGGCCGAGGGGATCGACGACAGCTTCGACCTCGCCTTCTTCACCGGCTACCACGGCGCGGTCGGGACGCAGGATGCGACGCTCGACCACACCTACACCAGCGAGACGCTCCGCGAGACGCGCATCAACGGCCGTGTCTGCAGCGAGGCGATGGTCAACGCGGGCGTGCTCGGGCTCGCGGGTGTTCCCGTCGTGCTGATCACCGGCGACCGCGCCTGCATCGAGCAGACGAAGGCCGCGATGCCGTGGATCACCGGCGTGGTCGTGAAAGACTCGATCGGACGCTTCGCGACCAACTCCGTCTCGCCGGCGCGCGCGCGCGAGCTGATCCGCGCCGCGGCGAAGGAAGCCGTCGGGCGCGCGAAGGACGCGCGGCCCTACGTCTTCGAACCGCCGATTGCGCTCGACCTCGACTTCGTCTACACGCACAACGCGGACTATGCCGAGCTGATCCCCGGCTTCGAGCGCACGGGTCCGCGCAGCACGCGCTTCGTCCACGACGACTACCGGCTGATCTTCAAGGCCTACGTCGCCGCCTACCGGCTCGGCGCGGCCGCGAACGCGCACGTCTGACGCGACTCGTGCCGACCGTCGCCTACCAAGGCCATCCGGGCGCGTTCAGCGACGTCGCGGCGCGCGAACTGCTCCCCGACGCGGCGACGCGCGGCTACGGCTCGTTCGACGCGGTCGCGGCGGCGGTCGACGCCGGCGAGGTCGAGTTCGGCGTGCTGCCGGTCGAGAACGCGATCGCCGGCTCGATCCCGCGCAACTACGAG
>JAFAMK010000309.1 GCA_019233415.1 Vulcanimicrobiota bacterium | reverse complement strand
CGGATCACCGACGGTGCCGGCT
Organism: Vulcanimicrobiota bacterium; assembly: GCA_019233415.1. Classification (GTDB taxonomy): domain Bacteria; phylum Vulcanimicrobiota; class Vulcanimicrobiia; order Vulcanimicrobiales; family Vulcanimicrobiaceae; genus Vulcanimicrobium. Next base: position 2,686 of record JAFAMK010000309.1, on the reverse strand, counting down.
CCGGAGACGTTGTCGGACGCGTCGAGTGCGTTCAGCTGCGTCAGCGTGATCGGCGTACCTGGCGCTTCCTGCTGCGCGATTGCACCGGTCGTCGCGTCGATCAGGAACAGTCGCGCGTGTCCCGTCACCGTGCCGCTGGGACCGGTCTCGGCGTGCGTCAACGTGATCTTGTCGCCGGCCTTCGGCAGGAAGCCGGCGCCGGTCGAGATCGCACCCGAGATCACGAAGCCGGCCGAATCGAGTCCGACGACCGGCACCGGAACGCCGACGTGCGCGCCGGCCGTGATGAACGCGCCTTGCTCGCGAATCGGCTGCGCGACTGGGACCGGAATCGGCGTCGCGAGCGACTTCGGCGCCGGGCTCGATCCGGCGAGGTAGACCGTGGCGACCGCTGCGCCGAGCTGGATCGTCGTGGGCGGCGTGCCCGGCGGCGGCGTCGCATTCGAGCACGGACCGCCGGTCGTCGCCGGCGCGCCGCAGGCGGTGAGCTGGATGTTGAGGTTGTTCGAAATGCCGGGGTTGATGTTGACCGTGAGCGGCGTCGACGCCGCGAGCACGCCGTTGCCGTTCGCGGTCGGCGACGGGCTCGGCGGAACGTACGGGTTCGATCCGCACTGCCCGTCGTATTGCGTGATCGTGAACGCGTCGTTGCCTGGAACCGTGGGGATCTGGAACGTGACCGACACGCCGCCCGCAACCGGAACCGGGCTCAGCGCGGGGTTCACCGTGCCGTTCGTGTAGAGGTTGTAGCAAACGCTGAATCCACTCGTGCCGTAGAGTGTCGACCACTGCGCGGCTTCGGCGGGGTCGGTGGGCTGCACCGACACGACGATCGCCGAGTTCGGGTCGCTGGAGTTCAGGTACTTCGGCGAGCGCCGCGTCGAGGTCGCGCTCGTGCCTTGCGGCGTCGTCTTGGCGGGGATGATCGCCGTGACGCGACCCGACGCCATCGTGCCCTTGCCGCCGTTGTTCGGCTGTTGCTGCGGCGCCGGGATCGACGTGCTGCCACCGCCTCCGCCGCAGGCCGTCGTCAGCAAAGCAGCAGCCACGAAGCCGCTCAAAGTCACGATCCGTCCGAGGTTCTTCATCACTGGAGCCTCCTGCGCCGGTGCCGACGACGACCCGCCTCTAGCTAGCTTCGGCAAAATGCAAGCACGCCCCTGATGCGTCTGGGAGCAGGTCCCAGGCCCTGGCCATTCAGCGCCCGGTGGTGCTGACCGGGACCGAGCTGGTCGAGCCGAACATCCGGTCCCCGGCGTCGCCGAGGCCGGGGATGATGTAACCGTGGTCGTTCAGGCGCTCGTCGACCGCTGCGGTCACGACGCGCACGCCGGGGTGCTCGCGCGCGAGCGTCGCGACCCCTTCGGGCGCGGCGATGATGCAGACGAAGACCGGCGCCTTCGCGCCGCGCTGGGCGAGCATCGCTAGCGCGGCCGAGCCGGAATGGCCGGTCGCGAGCATCGGGTCGAGGACGAAGACGTCCCGCGCGTCGAGGTCGTCGGGCAGGTTCGCGTAGTACGGCACCGCGGCGAGCGTCTTCGGGTCGCGGTAGAAGCCGAGGTGCGCAACGACCGCATCGTCGACGACGGCGAGGAAACCCGGCAGCAGCCCGAGCCCTGCGCGCAGAATCGGCGCCACAACGGGCCGCGTCGCGATGCGTTGCACCCTCGCGAGCGCGACCGGCGTCTGCAATTCAAGCTCGGTCAGCGGCAGCGCGCGCGTCGCCTCGTAGGCCAGGAGCTGCCCGATCTCCTCGACGAGCCGCCGGAACACCGGCGTCGGCGTCGTGGCGTCGCGCAGCCGCGCGAGCCGGTCCTGGACGGCGGGGTGGTCGATGATCAGCGGCGACGAATCAGGCACGCCGCCGCGGTTCGGTAGCGGAAGGGTCAGCTCCCCGACCGAGCGGCGATGATCGCAAAAGCCGGCCCGATCAGCATCCCCATGCAGCCCTTGTTCGGCTGCTTGTTGATGATCGGCGGCGGCAGGTAGACACCCTCCCGCGTAGGCCCGCAATTCTCGCACCGCAGCTCAAACTCGAACTTCGCGGACGGCGCGTTGTCGGTCAGGTTCTCGAACGTCGCAGTACCGCCGCCGCCGAGCCCGATGCATTTGAAGTTGCCAACGGACTGCCCCGGCTGCACCTCGGTGCCGTCGATGAACACGTGGAACTGACAGCCGGGGCCGAACGGCGGGTTCGGCCCGCCCGGCACCGCGGACATCTCCAGCGTGAACTGCTGGCCTTTCGCCCGCGGAAACGGCTCGGGTGGATACGAGATCGTGAAGAGACACGTGGGCATTGCCGACCTCCCGAAGCACGAGCGTTCGCCCGTTCGTACCGTTAATCGACTATAGCATATCCCAGTGACCGGCGGGAAGGTTAGCGATGGCGCAACCCGCCGCGGCCGGTCGGGTAAGGGGACCTATGATTCGTCGCCGCTTCATCGCGTCTTCGGCCGCCGCGCTCGCGGGTGCATTGGCCGCACCGGAGTGGTCGCTCGCGCAGGACGCGCCGGTCCAACTTGCGGCAGCACAACGGACACCGATCGAGGAGGCCGTCGCGAAGGCGATGGCGGCGACGGCGACGCGCGGCGTCAGCGTAACGGTCGCGCGCGGCGGCACGATCGTCTATGCGGACGGGTTCGGTCAGCGCGACGTCGGCGCCAAACTCCCGGTCGACGCCGACACG
>JAFAMK010000271.1 GCA_019233415.1 Vulcanimicrobiota bacterium | reverse complement strand
CGACCTTCGGGACGCGGCCGCTCGTCAGCAGGCGCAATTCGAAGCGCGCGATCCCGAGCGAGCGCGCGAACGCGAGCGCGCGTTCGAAGTCGCGGTCGATCTCGTCGGAGACGATGCCGAGTTCGGTCACGCGAGCACCGCCTCGACAGCCGCTTCCTGGCCGCCGTTCTGCGCCGAGCGGTAGAACGCGTCGACGAGCCGCATCTCGGTCAAACCGCGCACGAGCGGGACCGGAATTTCCTTCAGTCCCGCGCACGCTTCGAGGAACGCGCGGTGACCGTTGTAGGGGTTGTCCACGTCGTCGAAGGCCGGCGGGCGCCACTCGCGTGGCGCTTCGCCGGGCGCGATCCACCAGCGCTGGTCGAGATAGCGCGCGGTCGCCGCTGTTCCCGCGACGGCGAGTTCCTCACCGTCCGCGATCCATCCGGTATCGACCGTCGCCTGCATGCCGTTCTTGTAACGCACGATCGCGGTCGCGAGATCCTCGCCTTCGATCCCCGGGCTCATCACGTTCGCCGCACTGCCGCGCACCGCCACCGGTTCGCCGCCGCTGATCCACGTCGCGAGCTGCAAGTAATGCACCCCGAGTTGGATGAAACAGCCGCCGCCGGTCTGCGCGAGCGACGAACGCCACGTGGCGTTTCCGGCGACGGCGTCGTTCGACCACGCGATTCCGCCGCGGTGCGTCAGCCTTCCGTAGACGTGCACGATCTCGCCGAGGTTGCCGGCGGCGACCGACGCGCGCAGTTCGTGCACGAGCGGGTGATCGAGGTAGCTGTGGTAGAGTCCCGCGACGACGTCGGCACCGCGCGCTTCGCGCGCGAGCGCTTCGGCGTCGGCGAGCGTCGGTGCGAGCGGCTTCTGCATCAACAGGTGCTTGCCGGCGCGCAGCACCGCGGTGCCCTGCTCGCGGTGCAGGTGGTTCGGCGTGTTGACGACGACCGCGTCGACGTCGTCCTCGAGCGCGCGTTCGAAGCGCGTCGTCGCGCGCGACGGGTCGACGCCGCAGTCGTGCGCCGCGTCGAGCGCAGCCTGCGCGTCGACGTCGATGAGCGCGACCAATTCGGCCAGCGGCGAGCGCGCGTACGCGCGGCGGTAGAACCGGGTGATCCCGCCGACACCGACGAGGGCGACACGAAGCCTGGGCACGCGTCAGCGCGTTCGCGGCCCGGAAAGCGCTTTCCGCGCTGCATTTCGTAGGAATCTATTAAGGTTTCAGCAGGGAACGCTTTCCGAGCGACGCGCGGATCACGACGTGCGCCGCGACGTGGGCGGCGCGGAAGCCGTCGCTTGCCGGCTCGCGCGCGAGGCGCATTGCGACCTCGCCGATGTGGTTGAGCGGCACGTTGACGGTCGTCAGCGCGGGCGTCACGTCGGCGGCGACCGGAATGTCGTCGAAGCCGACCAGCGAGACGTCGTCGGGGACGCGCAGGCCGCGCTCGCGCAGCGCGGTCAGCGCGCCGACGGCCATTTCATCGTTGAGTGCGACGATCGCGGTGGGCTCGTCGCCGCGCGCGTAGAGCGCGTGCGTCGCGGCCTCGCCCGACTCGCGCGAGAAGTCGCCGTCGATGACGCACGCAGGGTCGAACGTCAGCCCGGCGTCGGCGAAGGCGAGGCGGCAGCCGTCGAGCCGGTCGTGCGTCGTCGTGAGGTGGGGCGGGCCGCCGATGATCGCGACCGCGCGGTGGCCGTGCGCGAGCACCTCGCGCATGAGCGCGCGCGCGCCGCCGCGGTTGTCGGGAAGGACCGCGTCGCCGCCGTAGTGGTGGCGGCCGATCAGGACGACGCGGCCGCCGCCGTTGACGAACGCGTCGAGCCGCGTGCCGACCGCGACGTTGTGCGCGCGGTCCTCGTGCCCCGAGCCGGCGATCACGATCGTCGACGCGCGGTGCGCGTGCAGCAGCGTGAGGTATTCCAGCTCGCGTTCGGGGTCGCGGTGCGTGTCGCAGACGAGCAGCAGCTGTCCCGTGCCTTCGCCCGCCGCTTCGACACCGCGCAAGATTTCGCTGAAGTACGGGTCGCCGATGTCGTGGACGATCACGCCGACGATCGCGCTGCGCGCTTTCGCCAGCGCCTGCGCGTTCGCGTTGCGCACGTAGCGCAGCTCGCGCGCCGCGCCGACGACGCGCTCGCGCAGTTCGGGCGAGACCTTGCGGTCGCTCCCGTTCATCACGCGGGACGCCGTCGCGAGCGAGACGCCCGCGCGGCGCGCGACGTCGACCAGCGTCACCGTCTCGGCGTCGCGCACGCCTCGTCCGTGCGGCGGCTGCGGCGGCTGCGGTGGGTGCGCTGCTCGCGCGGCGCGGCGACGGTCTCGCGCAGCGCGAGCTCGTAGTGCACCTCGACCGCGTCGTGGCCGAGGTACGGGTCGAGCGCGGCGCGCATCGCGCGCGCGCCGATCTCGAGGTGACGGTACGATACCGTTGTCAGCGCCGGCTGCAGCGCGCGCGCCGGCGCGAGGTCGTCGATGCCGCCCAGCGAGACGTCGCGCGGCACGGCGAGGTTCTGCTCGCGCAGCGCGCGGTACGCGCCGAGCGCGAGGTCGTCGGAGAGCCCGACGATCGCGGTCGGCGGCGACTTCTGCATCGTCAGGTGGCGCGCGGCGGCGTTGCCGTGCTCGCGCGTGAACGCGCCCTCTAGGTACATCACGTCGCGGTCGAGGTCGATCCCGCCGTCGGCGAGCGCGGCGCGCACGCCGCTCAGCCGGTCGCGGTTGAGCGTGAGCTTTCCGTTGCCGCCGATCACGCCGAAGCGGCGGTGTCCCATCGCGAGCATCGACGCCGCGAGGTCGTACGCGCCGCGCACGTTGTCGACGCGGATCGACGCGACGTCGAGGTCGTGGCGGCCGATGACGACGACGCGCCCGCCGTCGGCTTCGAACGCGCCGACCGCTTCGGCCATCGCGCCGGTGTACTGCACGTCGTCGACGCCGGACGCCGCGATGACGACCAATTCGACGCGCTGCTCGTGAAAGCGCTGCACCCAGCGCGGTTCGTCCATGCACCAGCGCTTCGTGTCCGCCACGACCATCAGGTAGTTCGCGCCGTGCGCGACTTCGCGAATTCCGCGCAGCACCGCGGCGTTCGCGGCGAGCCCGACGTCGCGCACGATCACGCCGACGGTG
>JAFAMK010000234.1 GCA_019233415.1 Vulcanimicrobiota bacterium | reverse complement strand
TCGTGCAAGACCGTCTGCGTCGACATCAATCCGGCCTCGGTGACGAAGCTGACCGACCGCGGCTCGCACCAAACGCTCGGAATCGTAATGGACGCCTCGTCGTTCCTGCGCGAGCTGACGCTCGCGCTCGAAACGGCCGAAGCGGTCTAACTGCGCAGCGTCACGAGGATCTGCCGAAACGACGGCGGGCGCCCGTAGAGCAGCAGGCCGACGCGGTACACCTTTCCGGCGAGCCGGACCAGCACGTACGCGGCGACCACGTCGAGCGCGAGCGAGAGCACGACTTGCCAGACGGGGACGTTCGAGACCGCGATCCGCGTGAACATCACGAACGGCGAGAGCAGCGGGACCTGCGAGAAGAACTGCATCCACGGCGCGTTCGGGAAGTTCAGCCCGATCTGCGCGAGGATGAACCCCACGACGACCGGGATGACGAGCGGCATCGCGACCGAGCCGAGGTCCTCGGTGCGGTTGATCAGCGACGCGGCGGCGGCGTAGAGCACCGCGTACTGCAGGAAGCCGACGAAGAAGAACGCGATGAAGCCGAGGACTTCGCCGGGCGGGACGGCGAGCGGCCCGACCGCGTTCGCGAGGCTCTCCGCGCCCGCAGCGTTGTGCGCGAACATCGTCGACGCCTCGCGGCCCGAGAGAATGCCGACCAGCACCCAGACGCCGAGCTGGATGAAGCCGGTCGACGCCGAGGCGAGGACCTTCGCGGTCAGCAGCTGCGCCGGATCGACGGCGGCGACGAGCAGCTCGGCGATGCGGCTCGTCTTCTCCTCGGCGACCGACGCCATGATCGACTGCGCGTTGAGCAGGATCGCGAGATACAGCAGGAAGACGAACAGGTACGCGACGCCCTTCGCCGCGACGGCCGACGACTCGTCGGCGAACTTTCCGCCGACGCCGCGCACCTCGACCGGAACGGTGAGGTGCTCGCGCACCGCGGTGACCGGCAGCCCTGTCCCCAGCGCGATCTGCAGCGGCGCGAGGTCGCGCGCGAACGTGCCGCGGAACTGCGACGGATCGCGCGCGTAGGCGACGACGCGCAGCCCCTTCGCGTCGCGCGACAGCTCCGCGATCACGCCGACGCGCCCGTTCTGGTCGAGAAACTCCGTGGTCGGCGGCGCGGCGAGCGGGGGGAGCACCGCGACGATCTTGAAGTCGCGCGCGAGCAGCGTGCGCGCGGTCGCGGTTACGAGCGGGTCGCCGGCGAGCGCGATCCGTTTCGTGTCGCCGCCGAGGTTGCCGAGCACGTTCGGAAGGACCGAGATCAGCAGGATCCCGACCGCACCGATCACCGTCCCGGCGAGGAACGAGCGCGAGGTGATGCGGCGCAAAAACTCCGCGTTGTAGATGACGGCGAGCACGTTCACGCGGCCGCTCCGATCGCGCGAATGTAGATGTCTTGGAGACTCGGCTCGACGCGCTCGAAGCGCGTGACGTCGCCGGCCGCGACGAGACGGCGCAGCAGCCCGGCGGTGTCGGTGTCGGCCGGAACTTCGTAGGCCAGCACCGCGCGGCCGTTCTCGGTGACGGCCCGCGCCTGCGGGGTCGCCTCGAGGACCGCGCGCAGCGGCGGCGCCGGCGGCTCGACCTCGACCACGCGCGTCGCCCATTGCGCGCGCAGGTCGGCGAGCGAGCCGTAGGCACGCACCGCGCCGCCGGCGATCACGCAGAACGTGTCGCACAGGTCTTCGATCTGCCAGAGCTGGTGCGTGGAGAGGATCAGCGCGGTCCCGGCACGGCGCAGGTCGAGCAGCGCGTCGTGCAGCGTCTCGGCGTTGACCGGGTCGAGCCCGGTGAACGGCTCGTCGAGGACGAGCAGCGCGGGCTCGTGGAGCGCGGCGCACGCGACCTGCACTTTCTGCTGGTTGCCCTTCGACAGCTCGGCGCACGGCCGGTCGGCGTACTCGTTCAGGCCGAGCCGCTCGATCCACGCGTCGGCGCGCTTGACGTCGTTCGGCGGCGCGACGCCGTGGAGCCGGCCGAAATACGCGATCTGGTCGCGCACCTTCAGCTTGCCGTAGAGACCCCGCTCCTCGGGGAGGTAGCCGAACCGCTGCCGCGTCCGGACGTCGATCGGCTGGCCGTCCCAGCGCACGATCCCGGTGTCGGGGGCGAGGATGCCGAGGATGATCCGCATCGTCGTCGTCTTGCCGGCGCCGTTCGGGCCGAGCAGGCCGAACGTGGTTCCGGCGGGGACGGTGAACGAAACGTCGCGCACGGCGGTGACCGACCCGAACGACCGGGCGACGTGCGAGAGGACCAGGGTGCTCACGGAGCGATCTCCTTCGCAAGAGGAGCGACGACCTTGCTTTCGATCGATCTACACGGACGGGTGAGTCTTGTTACGGGCGCGGCCCGCGGGATCGGGCGCGCCTGCGCCGAGGCGCTCGCGCGGGCCGGTTCGGCGGTCGCGGTCGCCGACCTGGACGCGAACGGCGCCGAGGAGACGGCGCACGCGCTCGCCGCGACCTACCGCGTCACGGCGCGCGCGTACGGCTGCGACGTGCGCGATCCGGGCGCGATCCGCGCGATGGTCGACGCGGCGGCGAGCGACTTCGACGGCCTCGACAACCTCGTCAACAACGCCGGAATCCAGTTCGTCGCCCCGCTCGCGGAGTTTCCCGACGACCGCTACCAGGCCGTGCGCGCGATCGACCTCGACAGCGTCTTCTACGCGACGAAGGCGGCGTGGAAGTACTTCGTCGCGCGCGGCCGCGGTCGGATCGTCAACATCGCGAGCGTCCAAGGCCTCATCGGAAGCCCGTACAAGGCCGCATACGTCGCGTCGAAGCACGGCGTCGTCGGGTTGACGAAGGCGACCGCGGTCGAGGGCGCGGCGGTCGGCATCACGGCGAATGCGATCTGCCCCGGCGCGGTGATGACCGATCTCGTGCGCGGTCAGGCGCCGGCGCTCGTGCAGTCGTACGGCGGCGGGATCAGCGAAGACGAAGCGCTCGAGCGCGCGTTCCTCGACGCGATGCCCTCGAAGCGTTTCATCGAGCCGTCCGAAGTCGGCGCGCTGTGCGCGTTCTTGTGCAGCGACTTCGCGATCTCGATCACCGGCGCACCGATTTCGATCGACGGCGGTTGGGCCGCGCACTGACGCGCAGAGTTGACGCGTCACCGATGCTCATGGTAACCTCGGTGTCCGGCCGCATCATTGCGCATGCCGGAGAGAGGAGGAACGCTTTGAACCGATCGCTGCTTCGTCAAATCCCCGCGTGGCGCGTCGCGTCGCGTTCCGTTTTTGTTTCTCTCGGAGGTTGCATCGCGCTGACCTGACCGCAGCGCCGGCACGTCGGTTTTTGATGAACCTCCGATGCTCGGAGGTTTTTTCGTGTTGTACACCCAGCAGGTGCTCACCGTGCTGGTCCGTGACCGCCAGCACGCGATTGCGCACGCCCGCGGCGTTCGCATTTGAGCGTTTGAACGGTATAGTGCGTTATCGCCTTGTTACAGGCTTTGAACGCTAGCTATACAATCCTATTCCAATAGCTATACTGTCGCATTTCATTTCGGCAAGGACTAGCTATAATTGGTGATGCCATCTCCCGGCACGCGCCCGATCCGCGGCGCGCACTGCCAGGAGAGCATCCATGCTTACGTCCCTCATCATCAGCCTCGCGCTGGCGCTCGGTGGTCTGTCCGTCACGGCGAGCTACAACGGGTCGGGGCCGCCGGGAGTCGCGGCCGACTACAACGGCTCGGGGCCGCCGGGAGCCGCGGCGGACTACAACGGTTCGGGACCGCCAGGATAGTACGTGCGCGAGGTACGGAGGGGGCGGACACGCCCCCTCCCCTCAGCGCAGCGCCTCGAGGTCGTCGAGGATGCCGAGCCGCGCGCACTCCGCGACGAGCGATGCGCGGCTGCGCACGCCGAACGCCGAGAAGATCGCGCGCGTATGGTTGTTGATCGTGTTGAAGCTGCGGTCGAAGCCGGCCGCGATCTCGCGCGCCTTCTTGCCCTTGCACAGCTCGACCAGGACGCGCCGTTCGGCGGGCGTGAGCTGGCCGAGCGGATCGGCGTCGCTCGTGCGCCGCTCGAGCGCCGGCTTCAGCCACGCGTTCGGCGTGTTGCGCAGCGCGTCGAGCGCGACTTGCGCGAAGCGCCGGTCGCCGGTGAGCGCGCGCAGGTCGTTCGCCACCATTGCGGCGCGCAGCCGGTACGAGAGCCGCGTCCACAGTTCGAGCGCCTGCTCGAGATCGGCGACGCCCTGCTGTGTCTGACCGTCGGCGACCGCGGTCTTCCCGCGCGCATACAGCTCGTACGCGTCGACGCGGCGGTCGCCTTCGAACGAGAGCATCTCGGTCTTGCGCGGCTTCGTGCGGTCGTAGAGCGCGAGCACCTTGCGCCCCGTCTCGGCCTTCGCCCCGGGAACCGCGGCCGCGAACGAGAGCATTGCGATGCGGCGGTCGACGTCGAGGCCGACCTGGTCGCCGCGCAGCAGCAGCGAACCGGCGAGCTCGAGATAGCGGCCTTCGGAGAAGCGGTCGCCGACGATCGCGGCGACGTGCGCGGCGCCGATCAGCGCCATCGCGTGGTGGCTCGTGTCGACGGTGAGCGTCAGCGCGAGCTGGCGCTCGTCCCAGGCTTTCGCAACGTCGCCTTCGAGCAGCGAGAGCCACGAGAGGTATTCGAGCACGTAGAAGCGCTCGATGCGCGTGTCGTCGGACCACGTGCTGGTCTCGTACTCGCGGCGCACGAGCCGGCCCAGGCGCAGGTCGATCGTCTCGGCCGCGATGATTCCGAGCGCGTTGAGGATGCGCGCGCGTCCCTTGACGTCGGCGTGCGCGGCCTTGTTCAGCTCTTCGAGCGCCGCGGTGAACTCGTGGGCCGCCGCGCCGTAGTTCTCGCGGCGCACGTCGATCCAGCCGAGCAGCTGCAGAAGCCGCGAGCGCACGACGTCGCGTGCGGCGGGCAGCGCGGACTCGACGATGCTTTCGGCCTCGGGGAGACGGTGCGACGACCAGCGGCTCAGCGCGCGGTAGTAGGCGACTTCGGGGGCGAGGTGCGGCGCGGACTGCTGCGCGAGCGACGCGGTCTCGTCGAGCAGCGCTTCGCCCTTTTCGCGGCGGTTGGTGCGCGTCAGCGCGGCGCCCGCGAGCATCCGCGAGACGACCGTCTCTTCAGGCCCTTTGAGTTCCTTGGCGGTGCGGTCGAGCACGGCCACGACCTCTTCGGGACGGTCGAGCGCGAGCAGCGCGCGCGCCTGGAAGAGCGCGGCGTTGACGCGGTCCTCGCGGCGTTCGAATCGCGCGTCCTGAACGGCGTGCAGCAAACGCTCGTACTCACCGGCGTTCCAAGCGGAACGAGCCTCGTCGATAACCGAGGCAGGGCGGGCAGGCAAAACCGAGACTCGTCTTGAGCTAGCCACGATTGCTCACTTTCTCACTGAGCGCTGCTTGTCTTTTCGTTTTTTGATAAAGAATGGCGACCAATGTTCATTTCAAGCGCTGAACCGCCGTCGCAGCGTAAAAGTTTGTCGCCGGTCACCGTCCGAGGGGCCGGGGTGCCGTCCGCCGTCTCGAACACCGGCGCGTGGTGACGCCGCTGATCGTGCTCGTCTTCACCGGCGGGATGATCGTCGCGCTCGGGCTCGTGAACGGCTTGCTGGGGATCACCCTGCGGGACCGCGCGTACCTCTGGTACGCGGCCGCGATGCTGGCGTTCGTCGCGTTCGACGCGGTAAGCGCGAGCGCACGGCTCGGCGCGGCGCACGAGCCGGCGGTGCAGGGCGCGTATCTGCTGTACTGCGGCGCGATTGCCGTCTTCGGCGCGGCGTTCCTCGACCTGCCGCGTGCCGCCCCGGCCGCCTGGCGCGCGGTCCTCATGTGCTACGGCGCGCTCGTCTTGACGGGCATTGCGTACGCTGCCGTACCGACCGCGCTGCGCCGCGGGCACCTCGACGGGTCGCTCGAACCGCTCGCGACGACCGCGTTCCTGATTGCGGTCTTCGCGGCCGGGCTCGTCGCGTGGCGCAACGGAAACCCGCTCGCGCGCACGGCGTGCATCGCGTTCGCCGGCGTCGTCATCGGCCTCGTCACGTGGGCCTGCGGAACGTACGGCGTCGTGCCGCGCAGCGCGCTCACCGATGCGGCCGGCGGCCTCGGCGTCGCGTGGGAGGCGATCTTCCTTTCCGTCGCGCTCGCCGAGCGCATCCGCGGGCTCGAAGCGGTCGCGTTCCGCGACGCGCTGACCGGCGTCGCGAACCGGCGCGCGTTCGACCTGCGCTTCGCCGACGAGTGGCGGCGCGCGACGCGCACGCGCACGCGGCTCGCCGTCGTCCTGCTCGACGTCGACCGCTTCAAGGCGTACAACGACGCGTGCGGTCATCCGCGCGGCGACCGCGTTCTGGCGCGCGTCGCGCAGGCGCTCGCGCACGCGGCGCTGCGTCCGGAAGACTTCGTCGCGCGCTACGGCGGCGAGGAGTTCGTCGTCGTCCTACCCGGCTGCGGCCGCGCCGACGCCGCGCGGCTCGCGAACGGCGCCCTCGCCGCGATCCGTGCGCTCGCGATCGCGCATCCCGCGCACGAGCCCGGGATCGTCACCGCGAGCGCCGGGGTCGCGAGCCTCGTTCCGCGCCACGGCCTGCGCCCGCGTGCGCTGCTCGTCGCCGCCGACCGCGCGCTCTACGAAGCGAAGCGCGACGGCCGCGACCGCGTCGCTACACGGCCGCCGCGTGCAGCGGGATGAAGCGTTCGAGCACCGCGGCGCGCAGCGCGCTCGGCGGAACGAGCCCCTGGTCGAGGATGAAGTCGTGGAACGCGCGCGGCTCGAAGCGGTCGCCGAGCGCGGCCTCGGTCTCGGCGCGCAGTGCGACGAGCTTCGTGTAGCCGTAGAAATACGACGTCGCCTGACCGGGCGCGCGGAACGTGTAGCGCTCGACCTCGCTGCGCGCGAACGGCGGCGAGTAGACGATCTCGCGTTCGAGGAATGCTTGCGCCTCGGCCGGCGTGCGTGCTCCGCTCTGCAGCTCGGGATCGAGGAACGCGCGCGCCGCGCGGTGCAGCCGCATCTGCAGCGAGCAGAGCCGCGCCGCGGGCGGCATGTACGGAAGAACGATCTCTTCCGCGTAGAGCGCCCAGCCCTCGACGTTGACCGAGTTGAACGCGAACGCCGCGCGCGCGAGCGACTGCCCACCCTCGAGCATCCGGTCGAACTGCACCTCGTGGCCGGGCCGGGCCTCGTGCGCCGTCAGCGTCCAGGTCACCGCGTCGTGGGTGAAGTCGTCGGCGCGTTCCGTTCCGCTCGCACCGGCCGCCGGCGGAACGTCGAGCGGCAGCACGAACTCGCCGACCTGGCCGGTGTTCCCGACCAGCGGCGCCGGATTCATGTGCGCGGCCGGCGTCTCCGCGCTCTCGGCGAGCGAGGCGACGCGGATGCGCGCCGGCCTCTCCGGAAGCGAGACCAGGTTCTCGCGCCGTACGATCGCCTCGATCTCGTCGAGCCGCGCGCGGTAGAACGCGACGACTGCGTCGGCGTCGCCGCGAATCTGCTCGCGCTTGAGCGCGCGGATCACCTCGCGATAGTCGTCCGAGGCGAAGCCGCGCTCGAGCGCGACCTCCTTGGCGAGGACGCGCATCTCCTCGCGGATCGCGCCGAACGCGGTGTGCGCCATGTCGGCCAGCTCGCCCGGCGGGATGTCGACGCCGATCTCGTGCAGCGCGAACGCGTAGACCGGGGGCGGCAGGCGGTGGTCGCTGCGCGCGCGCGGGAGCAGCTCGGCCTCGACGAAGCGCGCGTACTCCGCGCACTGCGCCTGCAGCGCGGCGTACGACTCGTCCCAGCCGTCGAGCCCGGAGGCGCGCAGCATCTCGCCGACGCCTTCGACGAGAACGGGTCCGAGGGCGAGCGACGTGCGGACCTCGACGTCGTACGGGCCGGTCAGCCCCACGAGCGCGAGCCGCGCGCGCGTCTCGTCGCGCGCCGCGCGTGCGAGCGGAACGACGCCGGGTTCGAGCCCGGCGTAGCGGCGCAGCCGAACCAGCGCGAGCTGCTTGCGTTCGAGCGGGTTCTGCTCGTCGAGCAGGACGCGCACGCCGAGGAAGATCAGCCGTGCGACGTCGATCAGTTGCACCAGGTGCGCGTCGATGACGTCGATCGCGCGCACGACGTCGTCGACCGAACGCTGCAGGATCGCAATGTCCTCGCGCACCCGCACGTCGGTTTCGGCCGCTTCGGCGTCGCGCAGGGCGGCGCTCGCGCGCGCGACGGCGTCGATGACGCGGTCGCGCCAGCCGTCGCTGAGGTCGGTCGTGTGGGGATCGGCTTGCGTCAGGCCGAGCTGCGAGGTGCCCTCGGGGCCGGCGAGCGCGAACAGCGCGATGACCGGTTCGGCCAGCGCGTCGCTGCGCCGAATCCACTCCCCGTCATCCTGAGCTTGTCGAAGGGCGCGCACCGTCACAGTCTCCAGTTCCCCACGTTCCAGAAGTCGCTGACGGCCTGTGCCGGTTCGACGCCGTGCAGGTCGTCGTTCCAGGCGTCGACGTTGGCGCGCCAGACGATGGTGTGATACGGCAGCACGGCGCCGAGCCGGCGTTCGACCTGCGCGTAGATGGCCTTGCGCCGCCCCCGGTCGTACACGGAGCGCGCCGCGGTCTGAAGTCTACCCAGCTCGGCGTCGGCGACCCCGGAGTAGTTCGCACCGTGCGGCGGGACCGACTCGGGCCCGGCGGTCTGGCTCTCGTCGGGATCGGGCAGCAGCGTCCAGGCATAGATCGCGAGGTCGAACTTTCCGGTCGCGAACAGCCCGCCCGCGCCGTACGGCGCGAAGATGACGTTCGCCGGCGCGTTGCGGACCTGCAGGTCGACCCCGACCGCGCGCAGTTGCTGCTGGATCAGCACCTCGGCGTTCTGGCGCGGGATCACCCCGGCGACCGTCGAGATCTCCACCTCGAGCCGCTGCCCGTTCTTGACGCGAATCCCGTCCGCTCCGGGCTTCCAGCCGGCTTGGTCGAGCAGCGCGCGCGCCGCGTTCGGGTCGTACTTCGACGGGTCGGGCTGCGGCGTGTATGCCCACGAACGCGGGAAGACGTCGCCCCAGTCGGCGAGGTCGACGTCGAGGTAGACCGTGCGCGCAAGCGCGGTGAAGTCGATCGCCTTCGCGGTCGCGCGGCGCACGCGCAGGTCGGAGAACGGTGGGCGGCGCGCGTTGAAGACGAGCATCTCGAACTGCGCGAACGGCGCCGCGCTGGTCGCGATCCCGGGGATCGAACGCAGCTCGCGCAACTGCTGCTCGGGCGCACTCCAGTAGAAGTCCAGCTCGTGCGTGCGCAACGCGATCAGCAGCGTGTTCTCGTTCGGGACGATGCGGTAGGTGATTCGCTGCAGCCCCGGCTTGCCGCCGTACCAGTACGGATTGGGGACCATCTCGATCACCGAGTTCGCGTCGTAGCGCTGCACGGCGTACGGCCCGCTGCCGACCGGCTTGGACGAGAACGCGTCGTGGTTGAGGTCGGGACTCTTCGCCAGCAGATGCTTGGGGAGGATCGAGCCCTGGATCCCGCAGCGGAAGAAGCCCGCGACGAACGGCGCCGACGGCGCACGCAGCTTCGCGACGACCGTGTGCGGGTCGGGCGCCGTCACGCTCACCGCCTCGTCGTACGGAAAGTGGTACGGCACGTTGTTGCGCGGGTCCATGATCTGCTGAAAGGTGAAGACGACGTCGTCCGCGGTCAGCGGCACGCCGTCGGCGAACCGCACGTTCGGGCGCAGATGGTAGGTGATCGTCTTGCCGTCGGTGCTGATCCCGCCGTTGCGCTGGGTCGGCACCTCGCGCGCCGCGTCGGGGATCGGGTTGCCGTTGCGGTCGTAGCGGATCAGCCCGCTGAACAGAAACTGCGCGACGTCGGTGACGCTGGCTTGACCGGAGAGCAGCGGGTTGAGGTTGTCGAGCGTGCGCAGGACGCCGATTCGCAGGTGGCCGGGCTCGGTGTACGGGTGGCGGCCGGCCGCGGGCGCCGGCGATGCGGGCGCGACGACGAGCAGCGCCGCAAGCGACGCGAGCACCACCCGCCGCATCGGCTCAGCCCTGGCGCGGCCGCGTGCGGCGCCCGCGCCGGCGGCGGTTGCCGTTCTTCGCGTCGCCGCCGCCACCGCCCTGATGGCCGTTCGCCGAGGGGCGCGGCGCGGCGCCGTTCGCGGCGATCTGCGTGTAGCCCGAGAGCATTTCGTCGACACGCTGGTAGGCGCTGCCGAGCGCGCCGGGGAGCGAGGAGCTGACCTCGATCACGCGCTCGGGGAGATCTTCGGTCGAGTAGAGGGTGACGTATTTTTCGCCGTCGCGCTTGACGTCGATCCGGCGCTTCTCCCAGCGGACCGACTTCTGGTCGACGTTGAGCATCCGGTTCGCGAAGCGCTCCGCGTCCTCGTGCGGCGCGATGCGGCGCGCCTCGGTGACCCACTGGTCCCACTTGCGCGCGAAGTCGGGGATCGGGCGGCCCTTGCGGTCGAGCGCGGTGCGCGTCGGCGGCAGTTCGAGCCGCCAGTGGTCGACCGGATCGATCGCCTGCCACGTCGGCTTGATCTCGCGCGGCGCGGCGAACGCGTCGATCTCGATCAGCGCGGTCTCGATCTCCTCGGCGCTGCGGACCTTCGCCGCGCGCTTGGGA
>JAFAMK010000205.1 GCA_019233415.1 Vulcanimicrobiota bacterium | reverse complement strand
TCGAGCGTACTCGCTCCCGAAACTCCAGAGACTCCATCCATGGCTCTCTCATTCTGCCACGGGCGAGCGGGCGGGCGCAAGTGCGCCGGATCGCCCCGGTGAAACACCCTCCCGGAGCGGGGAGTACCTGCGAGCGGAGGCTTTGATGCGTCTTTTCGTCCAGATCACCGCGGTCGTCGCGGTCGCGATCGTCGCCCTGATCGTCCTGGCGTTCGTCCTGAAGATCGTTGTTGTCGCAGCCCTGGTCGCGATCGTCGTGATCGGGGCCCTCGCGGTCTACAACCTGTTCCGGCGCCGCCGCTCCGGCGCGGTCACGACCTACACGGTCCGCCGCTAGCGCCCGCCGCAGGGAAGCTCCGCAAACCCTCGTAGGGGACGATTGCAGTCGATTCCCTCGGGAGGTTCGCGCTTCGTGACGTTCCGCTCACCGCTTCGCGCCGTTCTGACGGCGCTGTTCTTCTGTTCGGGGAGCGCGCTCGGGCTCGCGCAGGCACCGCCGCCCGACACCTCCGCCGCGTCGCCGACGCCGGCTCCGGCCGCCTCGGCTCCGCCGGCCGCGGCATCGGCATCGCCGGCGCCCTCGCCGACGCCGACCCCGCCCTACAACCGCGTCGCGTTCCGCGAGGTCGGCCCGGCAGTCGCCGGCGGACGCGTCACCTCGGTCGTCGGGGTCGCGGACAATCCGCAGCTCTACTACCTGGGCGCGGCCGGCGGCGGCGTCTGGAAGACGGTGAACGGCGGAGCGACCTGGACGCCGGTCTTCGGCAAGCAGGACGTCTCGTCGATCGGCGTCATCGCGATCGACCCGAAGAACCACAACGTCGTGTGGGTCGGGACCGGCGAGACGAACCCGCGCAACGACGTCTCGTGGGGCGACGGGCTCTACAAGTCGACCGACGGCGGCAAGACCTGGAAGAACGTCGGGCTGCTCGGAACGCACGCGATCGCCTCGATCGTGATCGATCCGAACGACACGAACACGGTCGTCGTCGGCGCGCTCGGCAACGTCTTCGCCGACTCGCCCGAACGCGGCGTCTACCGCACGACCGACGGCGGCAACACGTGGGCGAAGACGCTCTCCGTCGGCCCGCGCAGCGGCGTCAGCGAGATGGTCGCCGATCCGAAGAACCCGAGCACGCTGTATGCGGGCATCTGGCAGTTCCAGCGCCGGCCGTGGACCTTCACCTCCGGCGGCGACCAGGACGGCATCTGGAAATCGACCGACGGCGGCGCGACGTGGAACCGGCTGACCGGCCACGGCCTGCCCGACGGAATGACCGGCCGCGTCGGCCTCGCGGTCGCGCCGTCGAACCCGCAGCGCGTGTACGCGCTGATCGAGTCGAAAGACGGCATTCTGTGGCGCTCCGACGACGCCGGCGCGACGTGGAAGCTGATGACGAAGAACACGCTCGTCGACCAGCGGCCGTTCTACTTCTCGCACGTGCGCGTCGACCCGTCGAACCCCGATCATCTCTACGGCGTGTCCGAGATGCTCTCGGAGTCGAAGGACGGCGGCAAGACGTTCAAACAGATCGCCGAGGGCGTGCACGTCGACTACCACGACATGTGGATCGCGCCGAGCGATCCGAAGCGCATGATCGTCGGCGAGGACGGCGGCTACGCGATCACCGCCGACGGCGGCGAGGCGTGGGCGTTCTCGCGCAACCTCGCGATCGGCCAAATCTACCACGTCGGCTACGACGACCGCACGCCGTACTCGATCTGCGTCGGCTTGCAGGACAACAACGGGTTCTGCGGACCGTCGAACAGCCTCAACAACGAAGGGATCATCGACGAGTCGTGGGACCGCGTCGTCGGCGGCGACGGGATGTGGGCCTGGCCCGATCCGCGCAACCCGAACCTGGTCTGGACCGACCTGCAGACGGGTCGCGTGTCGATCTACGACCGCGCCTCGCAGCGCAGCACGTTCGTCCAGCCGTGGCGCGGCCGTGCGATCGACGACTTCCAGCTCGACCGCGCGCGCTACCGCTACAACTGGGACGCGCCGATCGCGTTCGACCCGTTCGATCCGGCGACGACGTACTTCGGCGCGAACGTCGTCTTCGCGACGCGCGACCGCGGACAGCACTGGCGCCCGATCTCGGGTGACCTGACCCGCAACGACAAGAGCCACCAGCAGCCCGCCGGCGGACCGCTCGTGCACGACGTGTCGAGCGCGGAGTTCACCGGCACGCTGCTCGACATCGAGCCGTCGGCGAAGACGCGCGGCGAAATCTGGACCGGCAGCGACGACGGCATGGTGCACCTGACCCGCGACGGCGGCGCGCACTGGAGCAACGTCACGCCAACGGGCGTCGCACCCGACGGTCGCGCCGAGATGATCTCGCCCTCACCGCTCGTCGCGGGGACCGCGTACACGGTGATCGACCGCCACCTGCTCGGCGACGATGCGCCCTACGTCTTCGTCACGCGCGACTACGGTGCGCACTGGACGAAGATCATCGACGGCTTGCCCGCGAGTGAGCCGGCGCGCTCCGTGCGCGCCGACACGCGCAACGCGAACCTCGTCTACCTCGGTCTGGAAAACTCGTTCTGGCTCTCGTACGACGGCGGCGCGCACTGGCGCAAGCCCGCGCTCGGACTTCCGACCGTCGCGACGTACGACATTCGCGTGCAGCCGCGCTGGAACGACCTGATCCTTGCGACGCACGGGCGCGCGGCGTGGATCCTCGACGACCTCGCGCCGGTCCAGCAACTGCCGCAGGCCGAAGCCGCCGGCGCGATGCTGTTCACGCCGCGCACGACGTACGCGTTCGCGCAGCACGCGAACGACGAGGGGCTCTACACGCGCTACGCCGGCAAGAACCCGCCGACCGGCGCGATGATCACGCTCTACCAGGCGCAGCCGGGCGCGAAGTCGCCCGAGATCGAGATTCTCGATGCGCGCGGACACGTCGTGCGCCACTTGCGCGGAACGAACCGCGTCGGCGAGCGCGAGGTGCCGGTCGTGACGAACTTCGCCGGCCTCAACCGCATCACGTGGGACCTGCGCGAGGACGGTCCGGTGCGCTGGAACGGCGCCGCGAAGGAAGAGTTCAAAGGCCCGCGGGTCGGCGTCGCGGTCGTTCCCGGCACCTACACCGTGCGGATGACGCTTGGCGGAAAGACGCTCAGCGCGCCGTTCCGCGTCGCACCCGACCCGCGCGCGCACTACACGCTCGCCGAGTACCAGGCGGCGTACGCGTTCGCGAAGCGGCACCTCGAGGAGTACTCGCGGATCGACGACACGCTCAACCGGCTCGACGGCTACGCGGCCTCGGCCGCCGACCGCGCGAAGGGTGCGAACGGCCCGCTCGCGGCGCAACTCGCCGCGCTGCGCGCACGCGCGCTCGCGCTGCGCGCGCGGCTGACCGCCGACTACACCAACGACGAGGACTCGATCCAGCGCCCCGGGCTCGTGCGCGAGGACTTGCAGGGGCTGCTGTTCGGCGCCGGCGCGCCGCCGAACGCGGCGACGCTCGAATACGCCACGCGCGTCGACGGTGCGTTCGACGGCGCGCTGCGCGACGTGACCGTGTTCGAGCGCGACGACGTCGCGCCGGTGAACGCGGCACTGCGCTCAGCCGGAAAGCCCGCGCTCGCGACGAGCGGCGCGAAGCGCGCCGACGTCGTCGGAAGCGAAACGGAGAGCGACGGCGCCGACGGGGACGCCGAGCACGACTAGCTGACGGACGGGCTGCGCCGCGGCGCTACGGCGCCCGGTGCAGCTCGACCGCCTGCGCGAGGAGCGGCTCGGGACGCCCGGGCCGTGTGACGATGCGAATCGCAGGCGCGTGCGCGGTGCGCAGGCGCGCGAGCGCCTGCGGGCCGAGGTCGACGTGCACGAGCACGTCCCCGACGGCGGGCCGCGTCGCGCCCTCGATCGCGAGCCGCCCGATCAAGATCGCGTCGGCGGCCGGATCGTTCGCGTCGACGAGGTAGAACCGCCAGCTTCCGCCGCCGGCGGGGATGCGCGCGCGCACGAGCGTCAGCTCGCCCGAGAGCGGCGCCGTCGCGGCGCCGAGCTGCGCCTGCAGCGCCGGCTCGACGCGCAAAGGCCGCACGACCACGGGAGCGGTCATCGGGGCTACGACGGCAGGGGCGGAAGCGAGCACGTCCGGGAAACGATCCGCGTCCGGCCCACGTTCCGCGCCCTGCCGGCGCTTCCGCCTACTCGACCAGCAGCGTGGCCGACGACGCCTTCAGGGCAGTACCGCCGGTCCCCGGGGCTGCGCCGAAGAGCTTGCCGGTTCCGCCGCGGCCTTCCGCGACGACCCGGAACGACGCGCCCTTCGCAAGCACCGCCGCCGCTTCGGGATCGACGTGCGCCAGGACGCTCGCAGTGGTCGACATCTCCATCGGGTGGTTGAACAGCGCGAAGTGCCCGATCCGGCGCGACTTGCCGTTCACGGTCGCGATCAGGTCGAACCGCCCGGTCGCCGGCGCAGGGATCGTCACGTCGTTCAGCAGCAGCGAGACCGACCGCGTCGGCGTCGCCGCGGTCGCGGCGGCCGCCGGGAGCTTCAGCGCGCCCTGCGCGAGCTGCAGCGGGAACTGGCGAATCGCGCGCGCCTTCGGCGGTGCGGCGTACGAATACCGCAGGTTCTTCTCGTAGTCGATCACGTCGGCCGGCGTGATCGACCAGCACGAACCGTCGTAGTCGTAGAACTCCCACACGTTCTTGATCCACTCCGGATCGTACGGCTGGCCGGTCGCGGGGTTCGTCGAGTTCGGCGTGCGGTTCCCATGGAGCTGCTGCCACCACGCCCACACGCGGTCGATGTTGCCGTGGTGCGCGCAGAACACCGGGTCGAGCGCTGCGGTCGGCAGCGCGCCCATGTCTTGATAGCGCGGCCGCTGAAAGCCCGTGTCGACGTGGATCTGGCCGTGCGAGGCGTTTTCGAGCACGGGGCTGCCGCGACGCCCGCCGCCCTGCACGAACGGCTGGCCGTAGAACGTGAAGATGTCGTTCGTCGCGAGCGCGGCGTCGATGTTGCCGTCGCCGGCGGAGAATGTCGGCTGACGGTTCGGGTCGACCAGCGAGCCGAACGTGAAGGCCTGCGGGAACGTCGGTGTCGTGTTCGTGCCTTCCCAGTTCCAGACCGCGAGCCGGAACGTCGGGTCGAGGCTCTTGCCGCCGGTGGAGCCGAACGCGACGATGCGCTCCTGGAAGTAGACGAAGCAGCGGTGCCAGGCCAGGAAGCGGTCCGACTGGTGCACCTCGCGCGGTCCCTGCGCGCACATGATCTTGTGGATGTTGCCCTGCTGCGTGAGGCTGCGCGGATCGCTCTGGTCGATGTTGCGCATCCATTGGTAGCCGGCCCGAATCTTCGCCGTCCAGTTCGGGTCGCCGTAGAGCTGCACGACCGTTCCGCGCAGCGCGATCGGGCGCGTATCCTGGCCCGGTTTGAAGACCTTCGGCGTTCCCGTGCACTTGGTCGGGTCGACTTGCGCCTGCACGGCGCCCGGCGCGCCCAGCGCGAGCACGCCGCCCGCGCCAAGAACCCCCGCCACGAACCCGCGTCGGTCGAGCGATGAATCAGCCATGGTCCCCTCCGTTCACCCGGTATAGCAAGAGAACCGGCCTCTTCCCCGCTTTAAGGCTCTACCCTCCTAGGCAGGCATGCAGGCTCGCGAGCGGACCGTGCCCGGCCTCCGCGAAACTCCCAGGCCGATGGAACGCCCCGTCCGGATGCTCCTTGCCCTCGTCGTCGCCTTCGCGTGCGTCGTGCCCGCGGCGTCCAATGCGCTCTCGCGTGTTTCCCTCGACGACGTGCGCCAGGGCTACCGCGCGCTGTCGACGACGTTCTATCGCGGGATCACGCCGGAGAAGCTGGTCGCGGGCGCGCGTGACGGGCTCAACACGGCGCTGCGCAAGAACGGTGCCGCGCCGCTTGCAGCGAGCGAAGCGACGCGCGGCGGTGACGCGGTCGCGCAGAT